>CAYWWM010000201.1:0-5721 GCA_964461735.1 uncultured Solibacteraceae bacterium
CCGCGCGCTCGAATATTGCGACGGCTGGCTGCCGGGCCGGATCACGCTTTCGACGTACAAGAAGCGCGTCGAGAAGCTCCGCGCCGGCGCCGCCGCCCAGGGCCGGCCGCGGCTCCACGAGGGCTGCATCCCGATCACCAGCATTGATGACGACCGTGAAACCGCCCTCAAGAAAGTGAACGTCCAGGGCCTGCTCTCGAACGCCAACAAACAAAAGTTCTGGGTGAAGCCCGCCTCAGGCTCGTTCGCCAAGTGGGAAGACCTCGAAGGCTCTTTCATCGTCGGCAGTCCGGACGACGTCGTGAACGATGTGAAGAAGTACCTCGAAGTCGGCATTGACCACATCGTCTTCGATCTGCGGTTCCGGTATACGGAGTGGGAGCGGTCCATCGAACTGCTGGGGAAAGAGGTTCTGCCGCGGGTGAGGAAGCTGGCGGCTGTTAAATAGCATCCATGATGCTGCTGCGCCGGTTCGAGATTCATCAGCCCGCCACCGTGCGGGAGGCGACCGAGATGCTCGCGCATTTCGGCGAGGACGCCTCCGTTTATGCCGGCGGCACGGAACTGCTCCTGGCCATGAAGCACGACGTGCTGCGATACCAGCACTTGATTGACGTAAAGGTTATTCCGGGTCTCGATGCGATCGAACTCAGCGACGGAACAATCCGGATCGGGGCTACCGCCACGCATCGGAGCCTCGAACGCTCGCCTTTGCTGAAAAACCATCTTCCGGTCTTTGTCGAGATGGAGAAACTCGTCGCGAACACGCGCGTGCGCAACACCGGCACGATCGGCGGCAACCTCTGCTTCGCGGAGCCGCACTCCGATCCCGCGACGCTGCTCCTGGCGCTCGGTGGAAGCGTAACCGCCGAAGGCCCCCAAGGGCGGCGGGAAATTCCGATGGACGAGTTTTTCGCCGGCGCTTACGAAACCTGCCTGCGGCGTGACGAGGTTCTGACCGCCGTCGAGGTTCCCGCCGCAAAGCCGCAGCAGCGGATGGCGTATCTCAAATTCCAGGTCCACGAACGGCCCATGCTGGGGCTGGCGTTAATGCTCGAAACCCCGGACGGCGGCGAGAGCTTCACCCGCGCGCGGGTCGCCGTCGGCTGCGTCAGCCCTTGCGCGCGGCGGTCGGCCGAGGCGGAGGGCTTGCTCACGGGTTCGCGCTCTGCCGTCGAAGGGAACTTGCTGCGCGCCGCCGATGCGCTGGCCGATGCGGCTGAGCTTGTGGACGACCCGGAAGGATCGGCCGAATACAAACGCAACCTGATCCAGGTGTTCCTGCGCCGGGCATTTCGCAAGGCCTTGGAAGAGTCCTCATGAGCCAGGTTGAGCTGTGCTATAAATGTTGAGGGAACCCGGAGACACGATACTGAATGCCGCGGATCAAGGGTATCTCTGGCCCGTATCGGTTCTTCTTCACGAGTTTCGATTGCGGCGAACCGCCACACGTTCACGTAGAGCGGGAGGACAAGAGCTGCAAGTTCTGGCTTGAGCCGCTCAGGCTGGTCCGCAGCCATGGTTTTGATGTTCGCGAGCTGAACCGGATTCGCCGCCTCTTGAGGGTGCACCTCGCCGCCATTCTGGAGACTTGGTATGAGCATTGCGGCAAACGTTAGCCTCGATCCCCGCATCCTAAGAGTTCGCGTCACGGCGGACCAGATTATCGCCGACCTCGCCGACGGTCGCATCATCAGCGTACCGCTGGCTTGGTCCTGGCGACTATCCGAGGCGACGCCAGCTCAGCGGGCAAACTTTCGGCTAATCGGAACCGGCCAGGGAATCCATTGGCCGGACGTTGACGAGGATCTCAGCGTCGAGGGCTTACTTCACGGTTCCCCGGCTCCTCGACCGAGACCTCGGATCGCAGCGGCCAAGGTTCGCCCGGAGAGGGCTGCCAAGAGACGATGAGCACAGAACCGAATTTCGCAAAATTCATCAATGCCGAAGAGCTTGCCGAACTCGCGCTGAAGCTCGCCAACACGTTCAGCCCCGCCGGGCACGAACAGGCGATGGCGGACGCCGTGCATGGCTGGTTTGCGGCGAACAAGATTCCCGCCTATAAGCAGCCCATCCTGCCGGACCGCGCCAACGTGATCGCCACGCTCAAAGGCTCCGGCGGCGGGACGAGCCTCATCCTCAACTCCCACATGGACACGGAGGTCTCCGGCCTCGAATACGACTGGGGGATCGCGCAGCCCGATCTGAACAAAGTCGGCGCGCACCGCGAGGGCAACCGGCTCTTTGGTCACACGGTCCTCAATGACCGCGGCTTGATGGCGACGACGATGATCGCGCTCAAAGCTCTGCGCGACTCCGGGTTGGCGCGGCGCGGCGACGTGATTTTCACCGGCGTGGTCGGAGAGACGGGAGGCTCTCCCGTGGATGAATTTCAAGGGCTTACCTATGAAGGGAAAGGGCTGGGCACGCGGTTTTTGCTTTCGCACGGCGTGCGCGCGGACTATGCGCTGGTGGCCGAAACCACCGACTTCGCGCTCTCCTGGGTCGCTTGCGGCGCGTGCTACTTGAAAGTGACCGTTCCTGGCCGCAACATGTACACGCCGCGTTCCATCCGTCCCGACGATGTGCGACAACACCCGAACGCGATCGTGAAAATGGCGCAGGTCGTCGAGCGAATCGAAACCTGGGCGCGCCGATACGAGGCGTCGCGCGGGTTCGATTCCCCCTGCGGACGCGTTGTGCCGAAGGTGGTGATTGGGGCGATTCGCGGCGGGATCCCGTACCGGCCCAACCGGACCTCCCCGCATTGCGCCATTTACGTGGACGTGCGCATCGTGCCCGGCGAAAATCCGCTGCGCATCGAGCGGGAGCTGCAAGAGGTGGTCGAGTCGGCGGAGGTGGGCGCGCGCGTCGAGACCTTCCTGGCGCGCAATGGCGCCATCGGCCAGAACGTCGAACCGCTCGCTGCCGAAGTCCGGCGCTGCTACCAGCAGGTGACTGGCCGCGAGCCGCTCACCCCTGCGTCGAGCGAAGTGGTCAGCATGTGGCGCGACAATAACGTGTTCAATGCCGCCGGGATTCCCGCGCTGACCTTCGGCTGCGCCCGGAACAAAGCCGCAGACGGTCGCCTCTATCTCGACGTGGCCGAGCTGGTGGCAACGGCGACCGTATACGCGCAGGTGGCGCACAGCCTCTGCGACCAGCCGGTCCCGAGATAATTCACGTTCCGCCCCGTTCAGTCCGTGCTCGAAGTGGCTACGGTTTCAGCCTGCGGGGCGGAGCCGTCGCGGGCGCTCCGGGCAACTCGGGGCGGCCCTCGGAGGGGGGAGCCGGTTTAGGCCCCGCAGCCTCCACATAGCGCGCAAATACTTCCAGATTTTGGGTCACCGCTTCAATGGATTCCGGGTTCCCGCTGCCGAGGATCTTGGCCAGCAGCCGCATCCGTCGTTTTTCTTGCGGCGTCGGCAAGCGCCCCGCCGGGCCGGCCACGGGAGAGTTCCCAAACTGCCCGGCGCCGCGCGTAATCTCCTGAGCCATTTTGTCGCGGAACGTCTCCGGGGCCCGGTCGAGGATGATGTCCAGACCCACGTGCAATTCCATGCGAGTCTGCGCATCGGTCGGCGGGACCGTGGCATCGCGGGCGGGCGGAGAAGGCAAATACTGGAGAACGTTTCCGGAATAGGGCGGCAGCCCCGCGCACTCCGCCCAGTAGTCCGCCAGATCCGGGGTGGTCGCGAGCGCTCCGAGCTTCTCACAGATTTCCGCCGATGGTTCGCGGAGTCCGATCTCCCAGTGCTTCACCGTTCCCTCCGCTTTTCGTAATTCCGCCGCGAGCTGGCGCTGGGGTCCATCCGCGCTGTTTCCTCAGTAGTTTTAAGGCTTGCGAGATCGTCATTTTTTCTTGACTACGGTATCGTCGGTACCGCATCATTGATCCCGGCCTCGGCTGGCTGGCTTCGGCTTGAAAGTATCACGACCCCTCCGGCGAAAGCGAGCGAGCGCGGTCGTCCGGAGCCTGATGAAGGACCTGCTCGGAATGGTCCCGGTGCGGCGACTCTCTCGCGCCGCAATCAGCCTGGGGGGAATGGACGCCCCTCGCCTGGAATCAGCACAGATTCATGCCGAACCCCCCGGTTCTTCCCATCAGCTTGGTCGCGATTGACGAGGCCCCGGCGAACCTCCGGGTTCAGGAAGTGCTCGATCCAGAGGACCTGCCAATTCTGGTCAGCACGGACGCCATGGGAAGATTGGATCAGGTCTTCCGGGAGCGGCCTCACATTGTGCTCCTGGATGGGGCCCTCAAACCGAGCCGCTGGGAGTTGCTGCAGCGAATTGCGGCGGTTTTGCCCCAGACGGCCGTGATTCTGATCGCGAGCAACTGTTCCCCCGATTCCGTCCTGGAAGCCATCCAGCACGGAACGACGGACGTTCTGCACAAGTCCGTTCCGCCGGAAACCCTCCGCGGCCGAATCCGTCGAATCGTGAACGAAGTGCGGGCACGCCAACGCGCCGGGCAACAGGAGCGCGAACAGGTAGAACGGGCTTCCTTCCAGCGCATCGTGGGCCGCAGCCCCGGGATGCTGGAAGTCTTCGCTCAAATCCGCCGGATTGCGCCCCACTTCCGAAGCGTTCTGATTACGGGAGAGACCGGAACCGGGAAGGAACTGGTTGCGAGAGCATTGCACAACCTCAGCCCGGCATCCGCGGGTCATTTTGTGGCTTGCAATTGCTCCGCCATCGTCGAGACGCTGCTCGAAAGCGAGCTCTTCGGCCATGTTCGGGGAGCCTTCACCGGAGCGCAGCAAGATAAACTGGGTCTCCTGGAGTACGCCCACGGCGGAACCCTGTTGCTGGACGAAGTCGGCGATATGCCGCTGGGGCTGCAGTCCAAGCTCCTGCGGGCCTTGCAAAGCCAGGAAATCCAGCGCGTGGGTTCTCCCGTCTCGCACCAGCTCGACATCCGCGTGGTGGCAGCAACGCATCGGAACTTGCGGGCCATGGTGGCGACCAGGCAATTCCGGCAGGACCTCTTCTACCGGCTCGCCATGGTGGAAATCCATCTCCCCCGGCTGGCGGAACGGAAAGAAGACTTGGCGGTTCTCGAGCGGCATTTTCTGCATCGCTTCAGCTGCGAATTCAAAAAGCCGATTCGCGGCCTCACCGCGCGAGCACAGGCGCTGCTGGCGGCCTATCCCTGGCCGGGAAACGTGCGCGAGCTCGAAAACGCGCTGGGGCATGCCTGCATGATGGCCACGGGGGAAGTGCTGGATCTCGACGATTTTCCGCAGCACGTTTTCGAAGGAGGCGCTGCGCCGGAGCCGAAGCGCGACGGGATCATGCCCCTGGACGAACTGGAACGTTCGTACGCGAGGCGGGCGCTGCTCTCCTGCGAGGGCAACAAGGTCCGAACCGCCGAAGCGCTGGGAATCAGCCGTTCGAAACTCTACAGTCTGCTCCTGGAAGAAGACCGGGAGAAGAAAGAGTGACCCGCTCCCGGAAACGGCCGCCGGCATCCGGCGTGTGAAATCCGCACACTCCACACACTTCCTTTCAGACACAGGCAATATACCTCACCCTCTTCTTTCCCTGATTTCAATCCGATAGCTTCTGGCCCGCTTCGTGCTTTTGAAGAAATGCGCTGGCGGAGCGCAGCGGATCTGTGAGTCACGTCACGGGAAGGGACATTTTCGTGTTCCGAGCTCCAGAAGTCTAGGGGCCGTGGAGACGGGAATTCCCTACCCCAGATCGGCCCTGGCCTAG
>CAYWWM010000202.1:0-5718 GCA_964461735.1 uncultured Solibacteraceae bacterium
CCTCGATCTTGGCGAAAACCTATCGGCAGACTACGCTTTCAAGATTGCCGCGAAGCCCACAGAACAGTTTTATGTTGCACGGGAACGATGTGTGCTCGAAAGAGTCTTTCCAGAAAGGTACGAATTCGAGATAGAGAAAGGAGAGTTCAAGAAGGGAATTCACGGAATCAGGTCTCGTGTCTCCCCGGATCGCCTGGCTCTCTTTGCCGCCTCCGCAACGGATGAGTTCCGACCCGTGTATGATTTCCTCACTTCGATGCGATTGTACTCTATCGTGCCTGTTACTCTCCGCGAGTTACAGGAGCCTGACGCTGGGGAATTTCTGAAGCCCGATGGCAGTAATGCTGCCGCCGTTCTCAAGCGGATCCGGGACGAAAACCGGGGTGACGAACGCTATGATCGTCTTTGCAGGCTGCTATCGAAAGTCGTGCAAGGTGTCAGGAAAGTGGAGTACCGGGCGGTCGGACAGAGAGAGACGCTCCAATTCAAACAGGATGTCGGGCTCAAGGACCCCTGGACGTTCGAGGCGCTCAATATGTCTGACGGGACTTTGCGAGCGCTGGGTTTGCTCCTCGCTGTCTACCAGCTTGGTCGTCCTAAAGTCGTAATGATTGAAGAGCCGGAAGCTACGATTCATCCTGCGGTGACCGAACTGATTGTCCAAGTGCTTCTCGATGCTTCCCACGAGCGTCAAGTTCTGCTGACGACCCACAGCCCAGACATCCTCGAATACAAACACTTGACCGATACTCAAATCCGCGTCGTGACAATGGATCGGCGGAATGCTACTTCCATAGCCCCGGTCTCTGAGGAAGGGCGCAAAGCGATTCGCGGACGGTTGTACACCCCAGGCGAGCTATTTCGATCAGGCGAGCTCAACCCCGATGTGAGTGCAGCCACTCGGGCAGTTAGCCAGATGGCGTTGCTTGGGCCTCCGTTCCCTGACAAACCGAAGCCACACTGATGGCCGCCATTGTACCCATTGTCGAAGGCATTTCGGAAGTCGAAGCTATACCTGTCCTGTTTCGACGGATTCTCAGACATCAGAACGTGCAGGGCGTCTGGATCGAGCGCCCTTTCCGTATCAAACGCTATGGCGTGGTTCGCGACCGGGAATTGGAACGAGCCATCACGCAGGCAGTTAGAGACCGGACTAATGTAGGAGGGGTTATTGTAGTTCTGGATTCGGATGATGATTGTCCAGCCCAGCTTGGTCCTGCTTTGCTGGCCCGCGCAAGAACAGCGACAGATTTGCCCGTAGCTATCGTTCTGGCACAGAAAGAATTGGAGTGTTGGTTCTTGGGGGCTAAGGAATCGCTACGCGGTACGCGAGGAATCCGGCTCGACAGCAGTCCTCCTGCCGAGCCAGAGTCGATACGCGGCGCAAAGGAGCGGTTGTCCCAAAACATGATCGCTCATCGTCGTTATCTTCCGGTGGACGATCAGGCTGCGCTTGCGGAGACAATGGATTTGCGAGAAGCAGAAGCGCGCTGTCCCTCATTTGCAAGACTTGTCCAGAAACTACACCTTCTTACCCGGACAATTCAGTCCATGCAAGATCAATGACGGATCACTCGCCTTCGAGAACTCGTCACCCGCTTTCGGATGACTCCATGGCGCTCTTGAGGGAGGCAAGGGAGTCCGGAGCGAGGAGCTGGTAATGAATCCGCCGCGGGTGCTTGATTGACCGGATGGCTGCCGAGTCGCAGAAGACCAGGTCGGCCCCCCGGAGGGCTTCCCGGCCGGCTTCGCGGCGCTGGGGCGCAAGGTGGGTGAGCGCCAGCGTGTGGCGCGCGCCGAGCGAGGGCGCCAGCACCGCCTGGGCCGTGCGCAGAAAGGTTTGCGAGATGGAGACGACGGCGATCACCGACGGCTCTTGCAGTCGCCCAATCCGCTCGAGGTGTTCCTTGGCGGTGGCGAACGTAACCGAAACCGCTTGCCGGGCCTTGGGGAGGCACGCGTTCACGTCAGAGAGGGCGTAGGGCGTGGCCACGGCCAGCGCTCCGATGCAAATCTCGTGATCGGTCTTGAGATCGTCGAGCGAACAGCTTTCCACGCGTCGGCGGGTCGCGCGCCGCACTTCCTCGGCGATCAACTCCCGCAACCCCGGGGCCTGCTCCACGATGAGAAGGTGGTCCGGCGGCTCGGCCAGCAGGCGCTCGCGCACGCGTTCGCGCAGCGCCTGGGCTGAAAAACCCAGCCGGCGCGCCATGGCCAGCGTGGCGTTGATGAGGTCGTCCAGGTCCCGAGCGTTCCGCGCATCTCCCGCCGCTTCCGCGGGACGTACCGTGAGGCGGCTGCCGCGCCTCCCGGCGAGCCACTTCCGCCGGACCAGTTCCTGATACGCCTCGCTCACCGTGTTGTGATGGATCCGCAGCACGCGCGCCAGCTCTCGCACGCTCGGCATCGGCTGGCCCGGCTGAAGTTGCGCCGTCAGAATCAGGTACACCACCTGCTCCACGACCTGATCGTGCAGCGGCACGTCGCTCTCTTTGCTGATCCGAAGTTCCATACGCGCAGGTAGTCTAGTCCCGGCACATTCTACCCTTTTCTTACCATGACGGCCACCGATGTGTCCCGTGCGGAGACGCACTGGGCAAACTGGCCGGGTTACACTCGCGCCCGGCAAAATGCTAGGATGGGATCGGCAGTCTCCCGCGTGTTCTCCCCCGAAAGAGGCCGTCGTGTTCCTTGCCGGATTCACGAGTTACCAGAAGCAAGTTCTGGCGATTCTGACGCTGTTGAATTTCCTCAACTATGTGGATCGCCAGATCGTCTATGCTCTGGTGCCTCTGATCAAGGAGGAGTTTGTCCTCACGAATTTTCAAGTGGCGCTGCTGGGAACCGTTTTCAGCGTCGTGCATTCACTGTGCGCGCTGCCGCTGGGCCTGTTGGCCGACCGCGTTTCCCGCAAGAAGATCATCCTCTACGGCGCGTTTTTCTGGAGCCTGGCTACGTTCCTCAGCGGCCTGGCAGCCAGTTTCCGCTCGCTGCTGCACGTGCGAGCCCTGGTTGGCCTGGGAGAAGCCGCCTATGGTCCGGCAGCCACGGCGATGATTACCGCCAGTTTCCGCCGCGACCTGCGTGCCCGCGTACAAGGAATTTTTTTCACGGGGATGTTCATCGGCGGCTCCGTGGGACTGGGCCTCGGCGGCGTTCTGGCGCACTGGTGGGGCTGGCGCGCCGCCTTCTTCGTGGTCGGAGTTCCCGGCTTGCTTTTGGCGCTGGCGACCCTGCGGCTGCCGGAGCCGGCAAAGGCCGGGGACACCCCGATGCCCGTCCGGATCCGGCATCTGTTACGCGACCCTGCCTATACGATCACCGTTTTGGGCGGTTGGTGCATGGCGTTTGCCGCCTATTCCTACATTTTCTGGGGAACGGAATTCATCCACCGCTACAAAGGTTTTGCGCTGGACGAAGCAGGGATCGTGTTGGGCAGCAGCCTCGCGGTGGCGGGGGTTTTGGGAATCCTGGGAGGAGCTGCGATCGCCGACCGTCTCGCGCGGCGCGTTCCCTGGGGGCATGTGTCGGTGGTGGGGATGGGGGTGTTGCTGGGGACGCCGCTGCTCTATGGCGCTTTGCACACGTCCAGCAAAGGCGGGTTCGTGGCGTTGTTCTTCCTGGCCTGCTTCTTCATGAGCTGGTATCACGGCCCGTTGACGGCCACGTTCCATCACCTGGTGCCCGCCAGCACGCATGCCACGGCCGTGGGTTTCTATTACTTTTTCGTGAATTTTTTCGCGGTCACGTTGGCCCCGCCCGTGCTCGGAAGGCTGGCCGACCGCTACGACCTTATGACTGCTTTGAACGTCCCGCTGGTCGTGCAACTGATTGCCGCCGCCTGCTTTTTCGCCGCCGCCTATCTGATCCACCGGCGCGTGTAGCGCCAGCGTCTCGCTGGCCCCATTGCCGCCGGGACGGCGGCGCTACCATACAGCAACTCTGAAAACGGTCTAACGCCCGGCCAGGGCATCGGCCAAGTCCCGTTCCGACCGAGGGCGGGCGGCCAGAAGGCGCTTCAACGCTCGGACGGTCACCGCGGCGTCCTGTCCGTGCGCAAGGGAAAGCTCGTAGAGCAGCGGATAGTAGCGGCTGTAGGTTCTCTCAAACGCGAGACCGGCGTTGTTGCTCGCACCCAGACACGGATTGAAGGAAGCCGGGACGGGCGTGACGGCGGCGCATTCCCGCTGCAATTCGGAGAACAATCTTTGCTTGCGCTGGAGCGCTTCCTCCCGGCCGATTCGCTGTAAGCGAAACGCGCCGTACACCTCGCTCAGCCTCGCAAAGTACGAGTTGGCGAGGCGGGCCTTCTCGAGAAACAGCCGTGCTTCCCGATCCAGACTCCGGAAGGTTTCCGAATCCGCCCCGTATTTTTCCTTCGCGAACTGGCTGGCGGCAAGGAACCCGATCAGCGTGGAAGCCGCCTCGGCGATTTCGGGAGCGGCTCGCTCGGTTTCCTGCTGGTTATGGAAATCCTCATGCGGCACGATCACGAGAAAGCGTTCGAGCGACGCCTCCAGCAAAGCTGCGGTCACGGGAGCCGCGCCGCTGGCTGCCGCCTCCATCGCATAGAAGAATACGTCGTATTTTTCTTCGTCGAGCGAGCATCCGGCCGCGTTGCCTTCCGCGAGCCGCAATTGTTCATACGACGCCGGCAGCTCGAACTTCCCGGTGTAATAGCAGCGAGAGTGCTCCTTCTCGGTTTCCGAATACCGCAAGAAATTCCCCTGCTCATGGAACCCCAGTGTCCTCTGAAAATCCTTGATCTCCGCCAGGAGCGCCTGCCGGGAGAACTGGGGAACCAGCGTGGGCACCGCCGACCGCTTCAGACCGCATCCCGGCGCGGTGACGAGAAGGAGCGCCATCGCCGGAAGAATCAATGGTCGGAGCATCGGTCTTTCCTGCAATGAAAAATCCCTCCCCGTCGCAAACTACGGCGGGGAGGGACTGTGTCAACCTTCGTTTACGATCAATCGTTCTGCATCTTCCCGATCACCGGGCGAGCGGGTCGGGACGCACCTGGAACTTCACAACTTTGCTGGTCGTCCCTGCCCCGGTCTCGCTGTGCCACATGGCGCGGGTGGCCCAAGTGGTCCACAGGCCCCGGCCCTTCCAGCCGGCTCCGGCGTTGTCAATACGGCCGTCGGTCCATTTGGCGAAGAAGCCCGTCGGGTACGGGACCCTCAGGACGACGTACTTGCCGTTCTGCAAAGCCAGCAACGCGTCGTTCCCGTTGCCGGTGGCAATCGGCGTGTTCCGTCCCAGGCCGGAGGTATCGAACTGGTCCACCCAGGTGAAGTAGCTGGCCTCCGCGCTACCTGACTCCTTCACGTTCTGGAACTGCGGTCCCGGGAACGGATAGAGGGTCCAGCCTTCCGGGCAATGCTTCCCGGTCGCGGTCGGCCCGTTCAGCGGGCCCCTGCACTTGCGCCGATCGAAGCTGGCCAAGTGCCCGCTGGCGAGCGAGAGCCAGGCCACGTTGTTGCGGTCCACGTCGAGGCCGCGCGGCGAGAAGCCTTGCACGGACGCCTTCGGATCATCCCACGGAAGCTCGTAGGCTTCCGTCAGCGTCGTGCTCGGCGGATTGGACCCCAGGGTGATCCGCAGAAGCCTGCCCGGGAAGCCCAACTGCGTTCCCCAGACGGACCCGTCCGGCGAGGGGGCTACGCCGTAGATTGTCGGCGCAATCCGCATGTCTTTGGTGGGATCCACCGGCTG
>CAYWWM010000203.1:0-5713 GCA_964461735.1 uncultured Solibacteraceae bacterium
CCTTGGTCATCGAGGCGCCCGGGCTCTGCTCGCCGTCGCGCATGGTGGTGTCGAAAATGATCAGGCTGTCGGTGCTCATGGTGCGCTCCTCGTGGGAATGCGTACGTTCACTTGCCGCCGGTTGGGCGGTCGCGGGTGCTGCCGGATTGGGGGAGATTAGTTTGTGCGCGCGAGGCGCAGCAGCAGGCCAGCCAGGAGCAGCAGGCTGGTGAGCGTAGCAATCAGGAGAGCGTACGCCGAGGTCATGGCGCGACTATAGCGCCATCCCCGGGGGCGCTGCAACCGTGAGTCGGTGCGCCCCCTAAACGGCGCAGGCCATATCCTGGCCGCAGCACATCGGAGACTTCACCATGCCGTGCCCCTCCGGGCATTTGGAGACGTGGACGCTTGCGCCATCCGGTTTCTTGAGAACGTCATGCACGAGCGGCTTGCCGCATTTCCCGCACGTCATCTGACCGATGCTCATGCCGCATTTGGGGCAGCTGTAAAGAGCCATGATCTTGCCTCTCTGATCGATGGGGCGAGCTTCGAGTTTACGCCATCCCAAGAAATGCGGCCGGGGGTGCGGGTCGGTACCGGCCGCTATTCGATCAGCTCGTCCGCGCGCAGTCGTGAACCGTTGGGTTTCAAGGCGCGGACCTTATAGGTCGTCCGGCGTCAGGCCCGTGCGCTTGGCGATACGCGCGAGCATTCGCGGGCCGATCTCTTCGCCGTCGTGAAACGCGAAGACCACGTCAGGCCATCCGGGCCGCGAGAGGGTCTTGTGGGATCCGGATTGGCGCTTGAGCGTCCATCCGATCCGGTAGAGAGCTGCGAGAACACGTTGGCCTTCGACGAAGGCCAGTTGCTCATGCCACCGCGATGGAGATCGGCTGAGGTCCGGCCTCGCCGTGCTCGAGGCGTTCGGCGAGGACGCGCAGGGCCAGCGCCTGCGCCTTTGCCATGGCTTCCTTCTCCGTGGCGCCGTACGCAAGAACCCCGGGCAGTTCAGGAACTTCCGCCAGCCAACGGCCGTCTTCTTCTCGCTCGTGCTGGATCGTGAAATGCATGGAAACCTCAAGAGTAGCGACGATTCTACGCCTGGCGTGAATTAAAGGAGCGCGTACCCGGCGTTGCCGCCGTCGTCCAGCCTACCAACCTACCCGCTTCAGATCTGGCGCTACGTCGAAACAGCAGTTCGGACTCCAGCCACGCCTCGTACGTCGCACGGCGCCTCGACTGCGCAATCCCGTAGCGGAACTCGCCCAGGACAACCGCCGGGATCGCCGCCCGTTCTTGCCTCCGCAGCGCTTCGCCCACCGCCGCTTCGCCGTCCACGAACACGGACAGCGCATTGGTGTCCAGGATCACGCCCGGTCCTCGGGCTCGATCACCTCGAAGCGCTCGTCGATGCGGGCCTGGATGCGGCGCGTCTCCCTGCGCAGCCTCCGCAAGCGGCCGAATCCCTGCATCCAGTCCGGTTCGCGCGAACGCCGCCCGCGGACATCGCCGGCCAGTTTCTCCTGCAGCGCCTCAGTGACGAGCTGCTTGAGCGTCTGGCCGCGTTCAGCGGCCTTCGCCTTGGCCCTGCGAAACAGGGGATCCGGTATTTCGAGCGTGGTCTTCACCCATTCAGATTACCGCATTCATGGTTCCGGTCGCCGCGCAGCGGCTATTCGATCACCTCGTCTGCGCGCAGCAGGGCCGACCGGGGGATTGTGAGCCCGATCTGCTTGGCCGTCTTCAGATTGATGAGCAGCGCGAACCTCTGCGGCTCCTCCACCGGCAGATCGGCGGGCTTGGCGCCCTTGAGGATGCGGTCGACGTAGTACGCGATACGCTGGGCGAATTCAATGGCGCTGGGCGAGTACGCCATGAGGAAGCCCGCTTCCACCATCCCGCGAATGGGAACCATGGTCGGCAGTCGATGCTGCAGCGCGAACTTCCGAATCGCGTCTCGCTGACCGACAGGGACAAACGCACTCACGTAGAGCCCGTCGGGCCGCCAGCTGCGAACCTCTTCCAGGGCGCCCGCGACGTCATCGGTCGGAAGCCGGACGTCGCGCAGGGTGAGGCCCAGCGCTCGCGCGCCCGCCGGAAGCCCTTCCAGGGTGCTTGGGTGTCGCACCTCTCCACGCAAGTACGCGACGCGGGCGAGCGTGGGAACGGTCTCTTTGAAGATCTCGAGTTGCTTCGCCACCGTTTCTGAACTGGTAAACGTCCTGCCGGTGATGTTGCCCCCGGGCCGGGCCAGGCTCGCTACGAGCCCGGCGCCGACGGGGTCGGTGGCTGCGAGCATGACGATGGGGATCGTCGTCGTCGCCCGCTTCGCCACGAGGGTTTCCGGGTTCGAGATCGTGACAATCACGTCCACCTTCAGGCGAACCAGTTCGTCCGCCAGCTCGGCGAGGTGCTCGCGCCTCCCTTCGGCCGAACGCCACTCCAGGATAATGTTCTGCCCTTCGACGTACCCCGATTCCCGGAGCGCCTCCGGGAACTGCCGCGGGAACATCATGGCCGACAACGGGCCTGCGCTCAGGACACCGACCCGCGCGACCTTTCCGGCCGACTGTGCGGCAGCGGTGCGGGGCGCGACGATCAGCGCGACCGAAGCGATCAGAAACTGCCTGCGCGGAACTCGGCTCATGCGTCCCTTCCATTCGTTACGGACTGCTACTCGATCACTCGGTCGGCGCGGAACTGGATCGAATGCGGGATCTTCAGGCCCAGCGCTCTCGCCGTTCTGAGGTTCAGCACGAGTTCGAACTTTGTCGGTTGCTCGACCGGGAGATCACCCGGTCTGGCGCCCTGCAGGATCTTGTGCACATAGGTCGCGGCGCGGGCGTGCATCTCCGGGTAATTGGGCCCGAAGGACATCAGGGTGCCGCTGTCGACGAGTTCCTGGTGGGTGGCCACGCTTGGCAAGCGGCGCGCAAGCGCGAATTCGGCGATGCGTGCGCGCTCGTGCAGAAACACCCGATCGGCCAGGACCACGAGTGCTTGCGCCTCTGTCTTCGCGATGGCGGCAAGCGCCTGCGTGACCTCGTCGGAGTTCCGCGCCGCGAAGAATTCCACGCTCAGGCCGAGCACCTGCGCGGCTTGGCGCGTCTGTTTCACCGAGCCCGCGTGAAACAGGTTGTTCGGGTTCCAAAGCACCACGCTGCGCGAGAGACCCGGAAGGACTTCCCGCAGCAGCTCGAGTCGCTTGCCCTCCAGGTCGGGGGCGATGGAAGACACGCCCGTGACGTTTCCGCCGGGTCGCGCCAGGGACGCAACCAGATCGGTGGCTACCGGGTCGCCCACCGCCACCATCACGAGAGGCGTGGACGGCGCCGTCTTCTTGACGGCCAGGGAGGCCGGCGTGCCGGCGGTGACGATGACATCGACTTTGTGCGCGACCAGTTCCAGCACGAGCGCGGGAAAGCGTTCGTACTTCCCCTCCGCCCATCGGGTCTCGATTACACAGTTCTTGCCATCGACCAGGCCCAGGGCGGCCAGGCCGTCGCGGAACGGACCGAACAGATTGGCCTCCAGCGCGGCGGTGGAGTTTCCGAGGAAACCGATCCGGCAGCTCCTGGGCCCTTGCTCTGCGCTGGCAACCCATGGCGCTGCGAGCACAGCGGTCGCGGCGATGAGAAATTGCCTGCGCGGGACCCGGTTCATTCGATAATTTCATCCGCACGCAAGGCTAGGGCAGGCGGAATCCTGTAGCCGATCGCGCGCGCGGTTCTCGCGTTGATCACAAGCTCGTACTTTCTCGGCATCTGGATCGGCAAGTCGGCGGGCTTGGCGCCGCGCAGGATTCGATCCACGTAGCCGGCCGTCTGGTCCGCGATGTCGGAGGCAACCGGCCCATAGTAGAGAAGCCCACCAGTGTTGACGACCGCCCTGGCCGACCCGATCGACACCAGTTTCTGCCTGATGGCGAAGGAGGCGATTTCGCGCAGGCGGCTTCCGATGACCGCGGGGTCGAAAAAGACGTGGAGCGCGTCTGCCCGAGCCGCAGCGATCCGCTCTAGCGCCGCGGGAATCTCCTCGGCCCGCGACACGTCGAAATATTGATAGGTCATTCCGAGCGCCTGCGCCGCGCGTTGCTCCTCCGGTTCATAGATCTTGACCACGGGCACGGAGGGGTCCCGCAATGCGGCGACTCGGCTTGCTCCGGGCGATGCGTCCTTGAGCACCTGCGCAACCTTTCCGGGCATCTCGGGCGAGGTCCATACCGTACCCGTGACCTGACCACCCGGGCGGGCAAGGGATTCGACGATGCCAAGTTCAACCGGCACCACGCCAATGAACATCACGATCGGAAGGGTCGAGGATGCGCCCTTTGCGGCGAGAATCGGGCGGTTCGTGAACGCCACGACCAATTCGACCTCACGGCGGATCAGATCCTGCGCAAGCTCGTCCAGGCGCTCCGGCTTCCCTTCGGCAAAGCGCCACTCGACCTGGAGGTTCTTTCCTTCTTCGTAGCCCGCGCGCCGGAGCGATTCGCGGATCAGGCGCTGGTTGCGGCGCCCCGACTCGGACTCGGCGACCTCGGAAGAAAGGTATCCGATTCGTCGCATCCTCGCCGCTTGCTGCGCGCGCGCAAGTGACTCGGCGAACAGCCCGCCTGCCGCGACCAGGAACTGCCGCCGTGAAAGCTGGCCCATGCGTTCCTCCGGGACCGGCCCGGCGACGACTCTCCTACTCCGGCAGGAACACCGTGCGCGAAAAGGAGGGAATGGACGTGACGCTGATCAGTTGCTCCGAGCCGTCGAAGAGCGGCGCGGTGGGTTTGCCCTCTGCGTCGAAAGCCGAAAACGAATCGACCAGAACCACGGCGACATTGAAGCCCTTCGAAGGGCCTGCCGGCGGCGGGTTGAGTGCCCAGCCCGCCGGCACGAGCTTCTGCACCGCGGCGTCCGAGACCTTGAAGGCCAAGGTGGTCCGAACGTCTGCGTGGCTGCCGGAAAGTTTTTCACCCGCTTGGACGGGCGCAGCCAGCGCCCACAGCAGGACCAGCATGATCGTACGCATAAGCACCCCCCGGGGCTTCGGCCCGATCCTCAAGACGAGAGCATCCAACCGCGAAAAATTCTCTGTCCGCTTACGCCGCGGAGTCAACCCTCCAAGAGGCTGACAAGGGCGATGTTTCCCTGTCGGAGGTCAACGATCTGCGAAGTTTTTCCGGGCCCGCGGGAAATTCATTGCGAGTAGCCGCAAGCGGCCGGGGCGGACATCCCTTGGCCGCCCTGACCGTGCGATTTCAGAACCATGTCCCCAAGATGATGGGGATCGTCGCCGCGGCTCGCTTCGCCGCGAGGATGTCCGGGTTCGCCATGGCAGCGATCACATCGGTTTGTCGCGAACCAACTCCGCCGCCGGTTCGGGCAGACGATCGGGCTTCCCTGCGGACCGGCCAACCCGATGCTTTGCGCGAGATCAAGATGCCAGGGAGTGCTGTTGCTACGGTTGAATCCGCGGCGCAGCGACGCCGGCTTCAGTGGAGCCCGCTGCGACATGGAGACACCGAAATGATGAACCGATGGATCCCCACGGCAGCCGCGCTCGCCCTGGCAACGCCGTGCACCGCTCCGGCGCAGTCGAGCGTAACAATCAGCGGCTATCTCAAGGTGAGCGTGGAGGCGCTCAAACTCGGCGACAGTGCAAAAACGCCTTCAGCCGAAGGCCGTGTCGTCGATGATTCCTCGCGCATCATCTTCGCCGTGACGGAGGATCTCGGCCGCGG
>CAYWWM010000204.1:0-5695 GCA_964461735.1 uncultured Solibacteraceae bacterium
TTCAGGCGAGAATGTATGGCTACCTCGTCCTCGACATTGAGGGGACTCCTTATGAACATTGGCCGAGACTTGCGGTTCTAACAAAAGTGGAGACATGGCCAGTGTCAGCAGTCAAAATGGTAGCCCAGCTTTCCCGCAAAACACTTGAACTGCGAAGCGGCGAAGAAGTGCTTGTTGAAACTCTATTACCCAATCAAATGAACGAATTAGTCTGATTGCGTGGACCTTCTCTACGGGGGAGGATTCGCCTCCGACGAAGGCGATGGTCAGCTTGTCCCCGGCGCTGACTTGACGCGGGTCGGGTAGTTCGCTTGCGATTGACAAAATTCCACTTGGGATTCCAGTTTCGGCTACGGGTATTATCCTCATGTGCACCTCTGTCCCGGATTGACCTGAACAACCAATGGGTCGCCATTCTAGCGCATTTGGGCTTGGCGAGCTAGGACACTCTCTTGGTCGCGCGTTCCAGGATTTGATGGATGTAGGTTTGGTAAGGCTTGTCTTGTTTGGCGGCGAGGCGGCGGAGCTGGGCGAGCAGGCGCGGGGCGATGCGGATGGCGATGAGTTGTTTGGCGTGACCGGTGCGGGGGCGTCCGACGCGGCGGGCACGCCGGAGTTCCTCGTCGGTGGATTCGGGAATGTCGGAGAAATCAATTGGACTCTCTTTCCGACTAGCGGGGCGGCTATCCGGCGTATGCTTTCCGCTCTTTGCGGCTTGCCTGCCGCGCGCTGATGATGCGAATCGTTTCTGTGCCATTGCCAACCTGCCTTTCTTGCCAGTCGGTGATGTATACTATACATCATGAAGCGCACACAATTGTATTTGGACGAGGGCATCTGGAAACTCCTGCAAATCCACGCCCGGGCGTCCCGTACCTCGATCTCGGAACTGGTTCGTCAAGCGATCCGCGAAAAGTACGGCGTGTCTGCGGAGAAGCGCAGGCAGGCGATGCAGGCTGTCGTGGGAATGTGGAAGGACCGAACGGACCTCCCTGACACGGAGACTTACGTTCGCCAGCTTCGGAAGGGCAGTCGGCGGCTCAGGAGACTGGGGTCTTGAAGGCAATTCTGGTTGACTCCGACATCCTCATTGAGGTGTTTCGGGCTCGGGATCAAACGATCCTGGGCCGCTGGAGCGGGGTGAGCCAGAACGAGACCATGGTCTTGTATTCGCCAGTGAGCTCGGCCGAGCTTTGGCATGGTGTCCTCCCGCATGAGCAGGAACGCCTCTCCGACCTGTTTGCTGCCATGACCTGCCTTCCGATTGACAGCGGGACCGGACGACGGGCGGGAGACTTTTTGCGCCAGTATTCCAAGAGCCATCACCTCGATCTCGGGGACGCCCTAATCGCCGCGACCGCTTCCATCCACAATCTGCGACTCTGGACGCGCAACCGGCGGCATTACCCAATGAAGGATGTCACTTTCTATTAGGTGCGACGACGATGGTCCAAATAGTTATCGCGTTGATCGCTCTGGTCATCGTATTCGGCAGCACGAAACTGATCAGATCAATGGATAAGAGGGTGCAAGACCGATTTGCTCCCATAGAAAAGAGCCGAAGGTGGCCAGCACGAATGACTATGCTCTTGCTTCGTTATCCGATCATCGGATTTTCGTGTTAGTGGGCTTGGTAATCTCTGGTTGGTTCTTGTGGGTCTATCTGACCTATTGAACAACTCCCGGTTTGGATGGTCAATGTACCAGGAGAGAGTCTGCCCTGCGTGCGCAAACCCAGATCCCTCGAATCGCTTCACTCGCTCGGGATGGCCGTATTATAAGAGGGTTAACCGCAAACAAGTCAGCTAATGATAGCTACGTTTCCTCCACCAACGCTTTCTTGTGCTTGGGCGGCTTGCGGCGTTTGTCGGGGATGACGCGGGTGGGTGGGGGAGCGCCGACGAGCTCGCGGGCCTGGCGGCGGACTTCGGTGGCGGCGCTGAAGGTCTTCTGTTTTTTTCGTGCGCGTTTGCGGGGCATGGGAAAGTCGAAAGGCGGATGTCGCTCCGCTTGCGCTACGCGACGGCCTACGGCAGTGCGGTACTCGCTTTCTCAACTGCCGAATTCCGGGGGCGTTGCCCCCGGCTATTCACGGATTGCCCTTTCAGGGCAATAAAAGCAAGCTACTCCGGCTGAGGACTGCCGGACATGGGTACCTCTACTTCAGCGGTATAGCGGGCAGGCGCTGGAGCGTGCCGTTGGCCGGGTCCACCGTAATCCCGACCGACTCGAGGGCCGTGACTCCAAGGAGCGGCTCCGTGCCCTCCGGTCCGAAAATCACCCGGCCGGCCGTGACCTCGCCCATGAATTGAATCTTTACCAGCCCAAAGTGATATTTCTGGACCGTCCCATCGGCTAATTCGTAGCCCATGGTTCCCTCGGCCTCGACGCCGATTTTGCGAAGCTCGGAGGCAGGCGCCATCGAATCCGTAGCGCCGGTGTCTACGAGGAACTCGGCTTCGTAAATTCTCCTGGGAGAGCTCGGGTTCGTCAGCGTCACCGTAACGTGGATGCGTCCCATTTCCAATACCACCAGGAACTCAATTGGCGGAAGCGTATGGGAATCGAACCCATCGCCCCCCTCCAAAGAGAAGGACCACCGGCTTTGAAGGCCGGGCCAGTCACCAGACCAGTTTCGCTTCCACCGCGATTATAGCACGCGGCTTTTGAGCGCTCGGTGAATCCCTCGGCGGGCCAGAGGCATCCTGATAGAATGGTGCCCGAGCATGGAATTGGCGGGAAGAAGAGCGGGGAAAGTGCGGGTCCCTCTCCCGCTTTGCGGGATCGGGATGACAAGTGAGAATAGCTTCTTGACGAACATCGAAATTTGTGGAGAGGGGAACGCCGATGAAGCGGAGACATTTTTTCCAAACGATCGCGGCCGCGGGGGCCGTTGCAGCCGTCGTACAGCGTGGCGGCAGCCAGACTCGGCTCGAAGGCGGGACGTCCGGGCAGTGGCCGAGTTGGCCGTTCGAAGAAATCCGGATTCCGTACCGAGAAAGGGCAGGGAAGATTCGCTGGCCGAACGGCGGCCCGCTCTGCGTGCATGTCTACGTGACGGCGGAGTGGAATACGAATCGCCCTTTGGCGGATGCCAACGTGCGCTTCCGGCGCGACCTATCCCTTGAATCCGAGCAGGACCAATACACGTTCACGGTCGGCGTGTGGCGGGCCGTGAAGCTGCTCGACCAGTTCGACATCAAAGCGTCCATTTTCCCGAGTTCCGGGATGCTCGAAGCCTATGGGGATCTGTTCCGGGAGCTGCATGCGAAGGGACATGAGATCGTGGCGCGCAGCTTCGATCAAGGCGTCCCGCCGCCGCATCTTTCCCCCGAGATGGAACGCGCTGACATCGAGCGGGCGACGAACTTGGTGGAACGCGTGGTCGGCGAGCGCCCGGTGGGATGGATCAGCCCCGGCGCGAAGTGCTCGGACAAGACGCCAGAGTACCTGGCTGACGCAGGATACCAGTGGTTCGGGGACTTGAAAGGCGATGATCTGCCCTACGGAATTCGGACCCCGAACGGGAAGAAGATCGTGGTGATCCCGCACCGCACCATGACCAGCAACGATTACGCGATTTTCCCCGAGACCGGCAGCCTCAAGGGCTTTCGGAGCGGGCAGGAGGCCTTCGAGTTCGTCAAGGACTCCTTCGATTCCTATTACGAACTCGGCAAAGAGGAATATCCGGGAGCGCTGACCTACGGCATTCATCCCATGCGGTCCTGCATCCCCGACCGGATCAAAGTTCACCAACGCGCCTTCGAATACATGCGCCGATTCCAGGACGTGTGGTTTGCGCGGTACGCGGACATGGCGGACCACTGGATGAAGAGTTATATGAACGGATGAGGTTGCTTCCACGGCGATTATAGCACGCGCATTTTTGTTCTTCGGCGAATCGCCGGAGGGGGCGGGGGCATCCATATGCAGTAGATTGATCGAGAGCGGAAGGCGGACGCAAGCGATGGAGACGAACCGGCGAGTGGAATCCCTGGAGCAAGACACGGCCTCCTGTTGCGGTCCCGTAGCGTCCCAGGCGGAGACGCACCAATCCGTGCAGGGAGAGACGGCGCTGCGGACGTCACTCCAGGCGACCAGGACATTACTCCTGCTTCGGTGCGCGATAGTCGTAGCGGCCATTGTCGCGGCGCGGTGGCTGGGCGTGGGCGAGCAGGTGAGCGCGCTGCGGAGTTGGATCGAAGGGTTAGGGAGCCTCGGCCCGGTGGTCTACGCCGCCATCTACGCGGCGGCGGTGGTGGTCGCGGTCCCCGGCTCCGTGCTCAGCGTGGGGGCCGGGGCGCTCTTCGGCGCGGGCCTGGGCATTGTCGTCGTAAGCGTCGGCGCGACGCTCGGCGCGAGCCTGGCGTTCCTCGTCGCCCGGTATCTGGCCCGGGATTGGGTCGTCAAGCGCTTCTCGCACAAGGAAGCGTTCCAGCGCCTCGACCGCATGACGGAAGAGCGCGGCGCCGTGATCGTGGCGCTCACGCGGCTGATTCCGCTGTTTCCGTTTAACCTGCTCAACTTCGGGTTCGGGCTGACGCGCGTGCGCTTTGCGACCTACGTGTTCTGGACGTGGCTGTGCATCATGCCGGGCATCGTGGTGTACGTCGCGGGAACCGACGCCGTGGTGCAGTTCCTGATGGGCGGAATGGTTCCGTGGGTTGTCTTGGTGGCGCTCGGCGGCGGCGTGCTGGCGCTGGCGGCGCTGGTGCGATTCGCGCAGCGGAAGTTGAAAGGAGCTGGGGAGTAGGGAATATTTCAAATTTCAAATATTTCAAATTCAGAATTCCAAAGAGAAGGAAGAGCAGGCCCCTCGTTGCTTCACTCCTCGGGATGACAGGGTTTGGGGTGTTTTCTACTGCCTACTGACTCCTGACTACTGACTCCTTACTCCTTGCTTATGGGCGCAAGCATTTCCATCATCATTCCGACGCTGAATGAAGCGGAGGCCATCGGCCGGACGCTTGATTCGGCGGCCGGGGCAGGCATCGAGCGGATCGTAGCCGACGGCGGCAGTGCGGATGCGACGGCGGCAATCGCGCTCGCGCGCGGGGCTGCCGTGGTGACGGCGCCGCGCGGCCGGGCGAGCCAGATGAATGCCGGGGCGTGCGTGGCGCGGGGCGAGACCCTGCTCTTCCTCCACGCCGATACGCTCCTGCCGCCGCAGTTCGGCGCGGAGGTGCAGCGGACGCTCGACCTGCCGGGCGTGGTTGCAGGGGCGTTCTCGCTGCGGATTGACGGGAGCGGCGCGCGGTTGCGTTGGGTCGAGCGGCTGGCGAACTGGCGCTCGCGCGTCCTGCAATTGCCCTACGGCGATCAGGGGTTCTTCCTGCGCGCGGAGTTGTTCCGCGCCCTCGGCGGATTTCCCGAGATGCCTCTGCTGGAGGACCTCGAAATGGCGCGCCGCGCGCGGCGGCGAGGGCGCATCACTCTCTCCCCGCTGGCCGCGCTCACCTCGGCCCGCCGCTGGGAAAGCGTCGGCATACTACGCGCCACCCTCCTCAACCAGGTCTTTCTGCTGGCCTACTTGCTGGGGATGCCGCCGCGAAAGATTGCGCAGTGGTACTATCGGGAAGGCCAGGGCAGATCCTAAATCGCAAATCCGAACCCGGCAGAGCCGGAACCCAAAAAGGTGTTGGTTCTCCCGGGTTTCGAGTGGGCAACCCCAATAGGTAGTGGATACAAGTTTTGG
>CAYWWM010000205.1:0-5647 GCA_964461735.1 uncultured Solibacteraceae bacterium
CGCGCCCTCCCATCAAGCGCTGCTCGCGGACGGCGGTCCCGTCGGGGCTTGCCAAAGCCAGATACACCAGACCGACGGGCTTACCGGGCGTGGCTCCGGATGGGCCGGCGATTCCCGTAATCCCTACGCCGAGCGTCGAAGCGGCTCGGCGGCGGATGCCTTCGGCGAGCGCGCGGGCGACCGGAGAGCTGACGGCGCCGTGCGCCGCGAGGTCATCGGGCGACACCTCCGCCCAGTCTTGCTTCAGAGCGTTGCTGTAGCACACCACGCCGCCCAGAAAGCTCTCGGAGCTGCCGGGAACGCTGGTGATGCGTTGAGCCAGCAGGCCGCCAGTGCAGCTTTCCGCGACGGCGAGCGTCGCTTTCGCCGCCTGCAAGCTGCGCGCGACGACTTCTTCCAGGCTCGCGCCGTCGGTCGAGAAGACGTATTCGGCCAGCGCGGTTTCGAGTTGCGGCGAAAGCTCGTCCACATGCCTCTGCGCATCCTTCTGGTCTTTTCCGAAGCTCTTCAGGTGAAGCTGAATCTCGCCGGGCGCGGCCAGAATCGTCGTGATCGGGTTCTCGTAGCGCGTATAGATGGGCGCGGCGATTTCTTCCGTCGCCGACTCGGTGAGCCCGGTGAGCCGCAAAACGCGCGAGCAGATCGCCGCCGGCGGAATCTTTCCGCGCAATCGCGGCAGCACCGCCTCTGTAAACATCGGCTTCAACTCGCGCGGCGGGCCGGGAAGCAGGACCAAGATTCTGCCGCGGTCTTCGAGCCACTGACCGGGGGCGGTGCCGGTCGGATTTGGCAAAACGGTTCCGCCTTCGATCACCAGGGCTTGGCGAAGATTGATCTCTGCCATCCGCAGCCCTCGTGTGCGAAAGCGCGTCGCGATGCCTTCGGCGATCGAGGCGTCGGATTGCATCGGCCTTCCGAGAACCGCAGCGGCGCACTCGCGTGTCAGGTCGTCCTCGGTGGGCCCGAGTCCGCCGATGGTCAGGATCACGTCCGAACGCCCGAGAGCCAGCGCGAGCGTTGCGGTCAGGCGCGCGCGATGATCGCCGACGATGGTCTTGTAGAGCACGTCCACTCCGAGCCGATTCAACTGGTCGGTGAGAAACAGGGAGTTGGTGTCGTTGCGATGCGGCGTAAGCAACTCGGAGCCGATGGCGATGATTTCTGCCTTCATGGAAGATAGGTGTTAGGTGTTTGGCGCCAGGTGTTGGGTCTAACGCGAGCCGCTACGGCAACCGGACAGGTCGAAGTCCAAATTCCAGATTCCGGATTCCGAAAAGATGGGTCGTTCTGGCCCGGACATAGCTCTGGCCGCCAGAAGTGCAGGTCCCTCTCCCGGCAAGCCGGGATCGGGATGACAGGTGAAAACAGTTTTCACCTAACACCTAACACCTAACACCTAACACCTCACGGAATCAGCGGCCTTCCGCGAACGTCCCAACTGAGGTGATAAACCATCTGGTTGCTCGCCAAAAGGGCCGCGGGTCCGTTCGTGAATGCGAGGCCCACCAGCCCGACGCCGGAGACGGCGAGCTCACACTGGCCCTGGGGCGTAATGCGAAAGATGCCCTTGCGGCCGGCCTGCGACGCGGCCACGTAGAGGTTCCCGCGCACGTCGAACGCCATGCCCTGCGGGCGTCCGAGGCCGCGATAGAACTTCTCCACGTCGCCGGTCCGCGAGATGCGGTAGATCGAATCGTAGCTCGAGGTGGTCGGCCCGGTGACGTAGAGATAGCCGTCGAGGCCGAAGGCGAGATGGTAGGCGGAAATGCTGGGCTCGAGCGTGGCGAAAACAAAGATCTGGCGGTCGGGCGCGATCTTGAAGATAGTGCCGCTGCGGTCTCCCACGTAGAGAAACTCCGCCTCGTCGAAGGCGATTCCGGTGGCGATGCCCATGCCTTCCGCGAAGGTCGTCACGGTTCCATTCGAGGCGGCTCGGTAGATGTTGCCGTCATGGCGGCTGGAGATATAGAGGTTGTTGTTGCGGTCGAACGCCAGGCCGGTGGGGTTCATGACGTCGGAGTTGAAGGGCTTCACGGTGTAGTTCGCGTCAATCTTATAGATCGAGACGGGAACCTTCTGGCCGCGCGAGCCGCTCACCGTGACGTAGATATTGCCGGCCTTGTCAATGGCCGGATTCGCCACCGGATGCATGTTGTCGGCAATCGCCACGCCGATCTCGACCGCGCAGGAATTGCTGGCGTGCTCGCCGTTGCCGATGATGACGTCGCAGGAGACAGCGCCCTCCGGGACGCGCGCCACCAGGTAGCGGTCCGAGCTGACAAGCAGACTGGCCTCGATGCCTCCGAAGCGGACCTGGGCGCGGCCCCGGCCGTCGGAGCAGAAGCCCGCCCCGCGGATTTGCAGCTCGCCACCGACGATGGCAGCGCGGGGGACGACGGATTCAATATGCGGCCTGCCGTGCATTGTTCTGCCTGGTCCTGCCCGTGTCCTGCTCGTGTCCTGCCTGCAAAATTCCAGACAGCTATTATAGCCGGGACGATTCCTTCTCAGAAATTTCTTCCCTTCATTTCACGTCCGGCTGCGTCGCGCCGAACAGCACCGCGGCGTAGCCGACGGCCATGCGGAATTCGCCCTCGGGGACAACGTCGTGGCTCGTAGTATGTTCGAGCAGCAGCCCGCGCTTGGCTCCCAGGACTCGCGCGGATGCTACGGTAGCGGCTATCGCCCCGGCGCCGCAGGCGTTCCTGCGCTGGTGCGCTTCCTCCGTGATTTCCGAATCGCGCATCTCTTCGACGAGGCGCAGCATTCGGCGGTCATTCTGCTGCATCCAATGCCGAGCCGGGGGGCCAAAACCCGCCGGGGTGAATCCATAGGCGTCGCCGTAATGCGTCAGATCGCTCGATCCAATGACCACCGCGTTGCCCCCCTCCTGCTGGACAATCCGGCCGATCTGCCGCCCGAGCGGGACCGCCCGCGAGTCGGGATTGACGGCGATTGGGACCACACGCGCCTCGGGGAAAAGATATTTCACGAACGGCAGCTCCACTTCGATGGAATGCTCTCCGCTATGGCACTGGGAACTGTCCACGGTCCACTCGGAAGTTTCTTCCAGAATGCGGGCGGCCAGGTCTTCGTCAATCGAAACGGGTCCGAGCGGCGTGGCCCAGGCGCCCCGCGCATACACGCCGTTGACGCCGGCCCAGCGGTGCACGGCGCCGAGGATGACAAACGTGGCTGTCCGCTGTTTGGCGCGGATGCTCGCAAAGACCTTGGCCGCTACGGCGCCGGAGTACTGCCAGCCGGCATGGGGGACGATGCCCGCCACGATGCGGTCCGGCTGCGCAGAGGGCGCGAATCCTCGCAGCAATCCCTCGGCTGCACGGCCGCAATCGGCCGGATAGAAATGCGCCGCGCTCGGCTTGCGCGCCTCCATCCATTCCCCTCCACGGCTATTTTACACCGCCAGTGGGAGCGGACGAATGGGCCGCGAGCACGTGGGAAGGGAATAGGGAGTGGGGAGTGGGGAGTAGGGAACAGGGAAGAGGGAACGGAAGTGTAGGTCCCTCGCTCCGCTCGGGATGACAGAGTTTGGTGGGTTTTCTACTGACTACAGGCTCCTGACTCCTGGCTACTGGAAGTGCAGGTCCCTCGTCGCTGCGCTCCTCGGGATGACACCTAATACCTACCCAACACCCAACACCTGTCGTGCATCAGGCAGGTTTGGAGCCTTCGAGCGCGTGGAGACGGCTCATGAGGCGGGACTTCAGGCGCGCGGCCGTGTTGCGATGCAGGATGCCTTTATGGATGGCCTTATCCAGACGCGAGAACGCCGCGGGCATCTGCTGCCGAGCCTGATCCAGATTGCCGGCAGCCAGGATTTCACGAACCTGGCGCATGCCAGCCCGGAGGACACCCTTATTGCTGCGGTTTCGGGCGGTGCGCCGACGGGTCTGGCGCGCGCGCTTCAATGCGGAAAAATGATTCGCCATTCTGTATCCTTCCCAACCCTTCCGGCTGCCGGAGCCGCGAATTCTTGCCCTGCCGAGGCGACTATCCGGGACGAAAGCCGACACTCATTCTAAAGGAGGATGAGGTCGTGGGTCAAATGCTGCCGGGCAGAGACCGGGCCTGGCACTACGGATTTGCCGCGGGCGGTCGGGTCGTCCGGCGCGGGGCAGGAGCCGGCGCGGCAGAGGGCGCCGGCGCGGGCGCCGGCGCTTCCACGGCCGGTTCCAGGGCGAGCTGGGTGAGTTTATCCTGAGCCAGCGACGCTTCCGGAGTATTCGGGAAGCGCCGGATCAAGTTGTTGAGCTCCTGCACGCCCTGGGGGCGCAGATTCAGGTTGATGAGCCCAAACCCTTTCTTCAGTTGCGCGGCAGCGGACTTGTTGCCGTTGGGGTACTGCTCGATCGCTTTGTCATACTCCTGGATCGCCTTTTCGAACTGCCCCTGCTGGTAGTAAATGTCCCCGATATAGAACTGCGCGTTGGAAGCGAGCGAAGTGTTGGGGTAATAGCGCAGATAGTCCGTAAACTCCTGTAAAGACAAGGGATAGTTTCCGCTCGTATAGTCCCGCAAGGCGGTGTTATAGAGCACGTCCGGGGCCGGAGCATTGGCCGGGTCTGCGGGGGTCAGTGCCGGATCGGTCACGATGCCGCCCACGGGAAACGTGGCCGAAGAGAGGGTCTGCGACATGGTCTCGACTTTGGCCACCTGCTGAGAGAGTTGGTCGAGGCGCGCGCGTAATTCCTCCAGCGATCCTTGCAGGCCCTGAATTTGGCTCCCCACGCTGTCCACTTTCTGCCCGGAGTTGGCGACGGAACTTTGCACCGAGGTCTGCATCTCCGCAATGGCGGCGCTCAGTTGAGTCACTCGTTCCTGGAACTGCGTCTGAAACTGATTGGTGCGCTCGGAGGACTGTTCCACGAGGGTTCGCATCACGGCCATGCGTTCGTCGAAGCTGCGCTGCAGCTCCCGGACGGTCCCGAGCAACAGAGCCACGGTTTGCTGCAGTTGAACCATATCTCGGTTTTGCCCGAACCCGGGCTTCGCCGTCGCCAGCAACAGGATAACTGCCAACGCAAAATGCCGTTTCATGGACGAACCTCCTGAAAACAGTGACGAGTGGAAAAGCAGGAGTCAGGAGTCAGAAGTCAGGAGCCAGAATGAAAAACAAACCGCAATTGCGAATTCTCCTCGCTTGCAGCGACTCGCAACTCGTCACTAAATTCATTGGCGGCCCGCTCTTCTTCATTCTGACCTCTGTCTCCTGTCTTCTGCTCGTCACTCGTCACTGGTCACTCGTCACTGCAGTTTTACGGCCCGCAGTTCGTGCAGACCAGATGCGCGCGGCGGTTTTGCTGCCAGCAGCTCTCCTCGCTTTGCGAACAGAACGGCCGTTCCTTGCCGTAGCTGATGGTGGTCATCCGCGACTCCGCGACTCCGAGAGACAGCAGGAAGGCGCGGGCCGAATTGGACCGGCGGTCTCCCAGGCCCAGGTTATAGGCCACGCTGCCGCGCTCGTCACAATGTCCTTCGATGCGAATCGTGACATTGGGGTTGGCGCGCAGAAACTCGGCGCTGCGGGTCAGGTTATCCCGGCCGTCGGGGCGGATGTCAGACTGGTCATAATCAAAGAAAGCGTCGCGCATCTCCCGCTCGAAACGCTCGCGCAAGCTGACGTCGG
>CAYWWM010000206.1:0-5635 GCA_964461735.1 uncultured Solibacteraceae bacterium
CTCGAAGCGCAGCGCGCGCGCGCAGAGGCCGCCGATCGGCCGCGCCGCGGTTTCGAGCACGCGCGGCCCCTCACGCGTCAGCCGGAGTTCCGCGTGCGCCGGGCCGTGGTAGAGTCCCACGGCGCGCGCCGCCAGCGCCGCGGCTCGCGCGGCCTCCGCCTGCACGGTCTCCGGCAGCCGCGACGGCGTCACGTAGATCGTCTCTTCGAAGTACGGGCCTTCGAGCGGATCGGGCTTGTCGAAAAGCGCCAGCATGTAAAATCTTCCTCGGTCGAGGATCGCTTCGAGCGCCGCTTCCTGCCCTTCGAGATATTCCTCAATCAGAATCCAGTTCGCCGCGTCGTCGCTCATCCTTAGGATTTCCGGTTCTTGGAGCAGCTTGCGAATTCGGAGGAACGCGGCCGCGAATTGCTCCGGGTTGTCGGCGCGAATCACGCCCCGGCTCGCGGAAAGCGACAGCGGTTTCAGCACGCAGGGAAAGCCGAGCTCGGACGGCAACACGGGGGATTGCGTGTCCGCCGGCATCCGATAAAATCGCGGCCCGGGCAGTCCGGCCCCTTCGAGCAGGCTGCGGAACTCGAACTTGTCGTGGCAGGCGAACGCGGCGTAGGGCTGGTGGTACGGAATTCCGAGCGCCTCCGCGGCAATCGCCGCCGGGATCGTGGGAGTGTCTCCGATGGCCAGGATGGCGTCGAGCGGATGCTCCGCGGCATATTCCACGATCGCTTGCGCCGCGCCGTGCGGGTCCTCGTAGCGCAACGCGATGGCCCCGTCGCGCCACGGATCGTCTAGCACGTGGCAACGGTCGCTGGCGGCCACCAGCGCCACGCCGAGCTTTTCCGCCGCCTCCCGAAACGCCGCCGCCTGGTAGCCCGTGGTCGTGAAGAGCAGCAGCACGCGCTTCTGCCGTGCCTCATCCGAAAGGACCGGATTGCTCTCCGATACACTCATTTCCGTGGAATGGAATCCCGCTTCAGCGTATGACCAGAGCCAACTGCTCTGCGGTGGGTTCGGCTCAGCAGAACCAGGGTTCGCTGAGATAGGGGATGGTGGCTCGCGCGCGCAGCGTGGCAACCGGAGGTCTGCTGTTCAAAGCCGCCCGAGTCCTCGTGCCTGCCCTCCAGACGAGCGGAGTCGTCTCCCGCTGCGCGGTGGCGGCCTGTTCCGAGACTCTGGAAAAAATCTCCGTCCGGCTCACTCTGTTCTTCTGCCCGGAAACTTCGGTCGCTGCTAGGGCAACGATCCGCTGCACGGCTCGGTGCAGCCGCTCTACGCTCGCGTCCCTGTGGGTCCATCGGTAACTCAGCTCGCGCTCGTCGAACTCGCCGATGCTCGCTCGAATCTCCGGCAATTCGAGCAGCTTCGACTGCGCCGGGATCAGCAGCCGGATGGCGAGCTGCACCGGAGCAATGCTCTCCGCCAGCCCCAGTTCGCCGAGCGTGGCGAGCATTTCACCATAGCTTTCCGCCGTGGTCCACGGGTGGAATGGGATGAACGTCGGCGAAAGCGCCAGGCCCACTTCGCGGAACAGCTCGACCACGCGGAGGAAGTCCTCCCGCGTGTGGCCCTTGTCGAGCAGGCCGAGCACGCGGTCGTCCAGGCATTCCACCGCCGTGGTCACGAACAGGCAGCCTGTCTCCCGCAGCCGCTGCAAGAGGTGCGCGTACCGCAGCAGATGCTCGATCTTGATCGTGGCGTCGTAGGTCAGGCGCGGGTGCTCGCAGTGCAGCGCCTCGACGATGGCCAGCGAATGCCCCACGCCGTTGAAGAAGTCCGGGTCGCCGAAGGTGATGTGAGCCGCGCCGGCAGCGACCTGTTGCCGGATGTCCGCCAGCACCACGTCGCGCTGCACGATCCGAAATTTCCCCTCATACACCGAAACAATCGGACAGTGGCGGCAGTGGTGCTTGCAGCCTCGGGTCGCCTCCGTGTACCCGGTGACGCGCCGCTCGCCGTCCGGCAGCTCAAGGCGCGCATATCGCTCTAAACCCGGCAAGCCGCTGCGGTCAGGAACCCGAAACCGTTGCCGGGCCATCGAGATCACCGGCTCAAGCTGCGCGCGTTCCCGAAGGCTGTCGCGGGTTGCAGTCCCTGAGGCATCTGGCGTGGCGAGGCGTTGGACCAGTTGCGTGAGGCCCTCCTCGAATTCGCCTCCGAGGATGGTCTGGGCTCCCAGTCGCCGCAAGTACGTTTCATTCAGCGGCGCGTAGAGGCCGTAGAAACAGAGGTGCGCCCGGGGATTCAAATCTCGCACGCGCGGCAGCGTCTCGACGGCGAGCCGCGTTGCCGTGTGCATCGGCAAATAAAAGGCGATTAAGTCAGCCGCACGAACGGAGAGAACCGGGTCTGCCGAGAGCAGCGAGCGGGAGAGGTCGAGGCAGGCGACTTCGATTCCGGCTTCGCGCAGCCAAGCGGCGGGCGAGGCCAGCCCGAACGGTTGGCGACCCAGCTCATAGGTGGAGATGAGCACAACCTTCATTCCGAATTCCGCCATTCCGAACTGCGGCACGGCAGCCGCGCGCGCCATCCGCATCCGCCGCCGCGCCGCTCCCACCATCTTCTCACGGAACGAGCGATTTAGATTGGGGTGAAATGATTGACGGGACCAAAGCCGTGACCGAGCGCAGGATTGGTTTCAATGGCGCGCGTGATGAACCGTTTGGCGGCGGCGACGGCTCCCGTCAATGCCGCGCCTTTGGCCAGCTCGGCGGTGATGGCCGCCGAATACGTGCACCCGGTCCCGTGCGTGTGAGGCGTTTGGACGCGCTTGCCCGGATAGGCGTCGAACCGGCCCTCGGTGAAGAGCAGGTCGGTGGCGTCGGAAACGAGGTGGCCGCCTTTGATCAGCACCGCCTTGGGTCCCAGGTCGGCGATGGCTCGGGCAGCGTCTTCGAGCACAGACCGCGGGGTATCAACCCGCGGCACCTCCTCCCCGCTAAACTTTTTCCCCGCCAACACCATCGCCTCGTACACGTTCGGAGTCACCAAGAACGCGTGCGGGAGCAGCTCCCGTGCGAGCGTCGCGCGCGCACCCTCGCGGAGGAGCGGAGTGCCATGCTTGCTGATCATCACCGGGTCTACCACCAGCGGGAAGGAGAACCGCGCGGCCCGCTCGGCGATGGCACGGATGATCTCGGGGTTGCCCAATGCCCCGGTCTTGGCGGCCTGCGGCGGCAGGTCTTCGAGCACGGCGTCCAATTGGCCGAGCACGAGCTGCGCCGCGAGCGTCTCGACCGCGCTGACGCGGCAGGTGTTCTGCACGGTCACGAGCGTCACGACGCTCATGCCGTAGACCCCGAACTGATGGAACGTCTTCAGGTCGGCTTGAATCCCGGCCCCGCCCGAGGGATCCGAACCCGCAATGGTGAGCGCGATGGGTATCATGAGGCGGCCTCCAGCGGCGCCGAAAAGAATCGCAATTCGCACTCCATAGCGTAGCGGTACGCTTCCCGGATGGCTGGGCGGTCGGTGGCAAGCCGATCGAGTAATCTTTCCAGGCGCGCTGCGGCGGCCTGGAACTCCGCGCCGTCATACGTCTCGATCCAATTGCGGTAGGGATGCACAGAGCTGCCTGCCGTCCGGGCGGCCAGTTCCTTCCCCAGATATGCGTAGAGCCGCATACAGGGAGTCATCGCCGCCACCACCTCGTCGAGCCCGCGATGCCAGGCGGTGGCGAGCAGGAAATCCGTGTAGGCCAGCGTGGCCCGATACGGCGTGACCCGCTCGAGGGCGATCCCCAGGGTCTGCGAGTAGCGCACGTGCAATTCCAATTCGTGGGCTACGGCGTCGAGCAATTCGCGAAAGGCATGATGTGTGTCGATGTCGCGGCTGCGCGCCGCCGCCAGCGCATAAGCCCTCGCGAAGGCCCGCAGGAAAAACGCATCCTGTGCGACGTAGCGCTGGAAGATTTCGGAGTCGAGCGAGCCGTCCGCCAATCCGCGCACGAAGGGATGATTCCGGCAAGCCGACGCTACATCCCCGTTGGCGTTCCAAAGCGTTTCATGCAGGGGTAAGGGTTCGCCCCTCGACGGCGCTCGGGAGACGGGCGCCACGGGCGGCTCACTCGGATCGTTCGCGGAAGCAATCGCCGGGTTCAGCCTTGCCATGCCATGGTCCAGAAGTCGCTCTCGTGGTTGAGCACCTCTTCGAAATAGGCTTGCCGCGCCTCCTGGGGATGCTGTTCGGCGAGGGCGCGCAACGAGGCTACGTACTCGGCGAACGTCGGACGCGACCAGCGGCGGATGAACTCCGCGTAGGGACCTTCCGCTCGGAGGCGGCTCCAGGCCGCCAAGTAGCTCGCTTCGACTCCGAAGAGCACGACGAGCAGCGCGGGGTAGGACTCGTTGTAGGCGACGCGGATCAGGAAATCGCAGTAGTGCCGGCACACAGGATGGAGCGGCGCGCGCAGATTCACGCTGCGAGCCGCCGCCACGGACTCGAACCATTCCATCTCCGAGCTGAGCGCGACCAGCCCTGCCAGCAGCGGCTGGCGCAGTTCCCGAGGTGTTTTCGCCAGCGCGATGGCTTGGAACGCCGTCAGCGCGTCGGCAAAATGGAAGTCCTGCACCAGCCAGCGGTGAAACGCTTCGGCCGGCAGACTTCCGTCTGCGAGTGCGTCCAAAAAGCGCGCCTGTGTGGCTTTGGTCCAGAGCGCCCCGGCGTCGCGTACCAGCGGGCAGGTTTCGAGCGGCTCCATTCCGTCTCCCCTTAGGCCGGTTTCACCCCCGGCGCACGATGCCGCGGACAATATACCGGGGATCTGCCTCGGGGATGTTCGGAAGTCAGTTTGATCTCCTTATCCTTCATGGCCCGGATCCGCGCCCAATCCGTCTTAGAGATTTTCGAGGAGGATCGCATAGCGGCCCGCCGTCATCCCCCGATCTGGAACATGCGGCGGTTTTGGGTGAAGATGCCTTCGTGGAGGCGGTGGCCGACGGGCTTTAAGCGCACGGCTTTGAGCAGGATGGCGCGGACGGCGTCCGGCCCGTTCTCCCGAAGCTGCTTCTTGATGTCCATCTCGTCGTCGTTCAGCAGGCAGAGGTGGAACTTGCCCTCGGCGGTGAGACGCATGCGGTTGCAAGTGCCGCAGTACGGTTCCGACACCGGGCTGATGAAGCCGACCACTCCTCGCGCGCCGGGAAGGCGGAAGTTCTGCGCCTCGTCGGAGGCGTCGCCCGGGAGCGGCGTCAGCGCGCCGAATTCCTGCTCGATCTTGGCGCGCACCTCCCGGTTCGAGACGAACTTATCGCGCGCCACGCCGGCGCACTCGCCGTTGCCGAACGGCATCATCTCGATAAACCGGAAGTGCCAGTCGCGCTCCATGGTCAGCCCGGCGAGCGAAATCACGTCGTCGTCATTGAAGCCGCGCGCGATCACGGCGTTCAACTTCAACGGAACCAGGCCCGCCGCGACCGCTGCCTCCACGCCACGCCAGATTTGCTCCAGGCGTCCCCAGCGCATGATCTGCGGAAGCCGCTCGGGATTGAGCGTGTCCACGTGGATGTTCACGCGGCGCAGGCCGGCCTCGGCGAGCGGCCGCGCCAGGTCCGGAAGCAGGATGCCGTTGGTGGTCATGGCCAGGTCGCCCACCCCCTCGATCGCGCCGAGCCGCTGGACGACTGTCTCTTATACACAT
>CAYWWM010000207.1:0-5617 GCA_964461735.1 uncultured Solibacteraceae bacterium
GGGGACGGCGTTTGATTCCCTTGCCGATGGAGCCGTTGGAGCGGGGTTTTGTGCGCCCAAGGCAGGTGCGCTACCAAGCTGCGCCACGCCCCGACTCTTGCTCCATCATAGTATACTTCTCGCGGGGGAAGAACTGTGCCTCGGTGGCTGAATTACTCCGCAAGGAACGCGTTTTTGGCCGTGCTGTTGCTGACAGGAAGGGCCTCCCTTGCGGAGACGTTGCAGGAGGTCCTGGCGGTCCGCGGCATTCCGCCCGATCCGCAAGCGGCCGGCGACGCGGCACGGCCCATCACGAGCTACGCTTTTCACGACGACGCCCGGACGTTCCTGATCGCGTATTATTGGGATGACGCCGGCGGAGTCCTGCGTGCGCCGCTGCGCCTCAGCCGATACGAAAAAGGCCAGGGGCAGTGGAGGCACGTCACCGTGCCCGCCGCGCAGATGAAGGGGGGAGAGGCCGACTGCCTCGGCTCGGTCACCGCGATTCATCCGACGGACAACGCCTTCTATCTCGACCTTCATCTCACTCCCTCGGCGGGGTGCGTTCTGATCCTCTCCAAGGATCTGTCCGAAGCCCTGGAAGTTCGCGCCGCGCTCTACGGTTGGTTCCTCGCGGAATTCGCCGACGGGACGGTCGTGTATCACAACAGCCAGGTCCACTTTGCGCCGACCCACGCCGCGGAAATTTCCCTCTACCAGCCGCGCAGCGGGCGCAGCGTCCGCATCTACCCGCAGAAACCCTATCAGGCCGTTCGCGCCGCGCATATCGAGAAAGCCCGGGCGGCTTACAGCGACGAAAACTGGTGCCGAGAACGCAACCACCACTGCGACCCGGAATTGTTCGACAACCGGCTCCTGGGGATCGTCGAGATCAACGACCGCACTCGCGCTCTGGCGTTCGTGGCGCGCTTCGACAACACGGTCTCCGGACCGGATGCGGCGCGGCGCGGCGCGAACGCCCCGGAGTTCACCGAAGTGCTCTACGTCTACCGCAACGTGGATAATCCCGAACAGATCGAATTCCGAGAGATGGTCGTAGCGGATTTCCAGGCGCGCTTCGGAAACATCCCTCTGAGCGAGGCGCTGGAACCTGCGATCCTGCGCCGGATTTTTGGGGACTGACGCCGCCCGCCGGTTTCAACCTTCACTCGCGCCGTGGCGGCGGCCTTCCACCGGCGTGACGCGCAGCGTGAGGCCTGAGACGGCGCAAATCAAGACCGGGGTCTCCGGCGGGATCGCCTGCTCTGGCGGATCGGCGACGGCGCGCCAAAGCTCCCCTTTGACGAGCACGTAGCCCTCGGGATCGAGGCGTTGCCTGGTCAGGCCAACACATCCAATCAACAACTCCGTGCCGGTTCTCGGGTCGGGTTCATACGCTTTCCGAACGAAGGGATAAAGGAGAAAGTCCTTGGCGACGAACAGGAGGAAAAGGCCCGCTGCCACCGGGATCGAAAGACCCAGCCAGCGATGCGCGGCTCCCAGCAAGAGCATCGCCAGAATCCATCCGGGGATTTGGAACAGCACGTATCGTTTGGAGAGGAACGCCATCGTGTACGCCGCTCCTGGCCTCGCCGGGGAGGCCGAGAGTTTGTAAGGCATATAATCAATGGGTTTTGGAACGGAAGCAAGGTGAAAGCAAGAACGGACGGTCCCTCAGGGGCTGAAGCCCCTGTTTTTACTGGCTCTTTACGGCACGGTTGAAACCGTGCCCTTACGGTTCGCGCCTCAAAAAGCATTTTTGAAAGCAGTTCTGCTCACTTCCTGCCATCGTGTCTTTAGGTCCGGATGGCCTCGCATTTTCGCTTGACATCGAGCCAGAACGGGATGAGAATTCCCTCATCGTACGGAAGAGAATCGTTCGTTCATCGTCCTGAACGATCTGTTCGGAGAGGCGAGGACCGGACAGAAAGAGGGTTGGGCCGGCCGCACCTGCGCCGGCTGCGTGGACCCCCGCTTCGGCTTCGCCTGGGACGTGTTCTCGAGCGGCAAGACCGCTCTCAAGGGCGGTTTTGGGATCTTTCGCAATCAGCTCTTGCATAATAACGGCTACTATCAGGTCATCCGTTCCAGTCCGGGAGGGCTGCTGCTCAACGCGACCAATCCCAATTTCCCGGACCCCAATGTTGCGAGTGCCCATCCGGTAACCGGAGTCGTCCCGTCGCGGACTTACAACCCAACGGGAACCGCGCAAGGGGGGGCGCACGTGCTGCCCGAGGTTCCCGCGACGCCCTCGGCGATGCACTGGAACCTGACCCTCGATCAGCAGCTCACCCCGAACACGACGGTGCGGCTCGGTTATTTAGGCAGCCACGGATACCATCTGGAGAGCGGTTACCCCGCCAACACCAATACTTACGTGGATCTGGCGGCGGGAGGACTCTGCGGAACCACCGTGCTCCCGGGAGGAGGACGGTGCTTTGCCCCGGCCGGCGTGCATCGCCTTCGGCCCGACTTCTCAGGCGGGGTGGACTTCGCCGCCTTCGACTTCAACTCCTTCTACAATGCTTTCACCGTGACGTTCGGCCGGCGGGCGACCCGTGGACTGGGATTCGAGGCGTCCTACGCTTTCTCCCGAGGCACTGATGACACGTCGCTGGGTCTCCGGTGGAGAGTGAACTCCACTTCCGAGATGAGGTTGCCGGATGGGAGACGAAACACCTACCACGGCTTGTCCGGTTTCGACATGCGCAACCGGTTCGTGAGCAACATCACCTACGAGCTCCCACGATGGGCTCTCGCGAATGCGTTTGCCGCCAAGCTCGTCTCGGGGTGGCAGGTCAACTCGATTGTCACGATCCAGGGGGGAACTCCTTTTACCGCCTGGGTTGGCTTTGACCGGGCGAACCAGGCCGGACAGAACGCTCCGGAACAGCAGCGGCCCGACCTCAGGCCGGGGGCCAACTCCAACCGGACTTCGGGCACCAGCGCAGGCTGCAACAATCCAAACGGCAGCGTAGCCATCGCCCCAGGGGCACGGCTCGGCACGCCGGACCTTTTCTTCGATCCCTGCGTCTTTGCCTTGCAACCCCGGTTTACCTACGGCAACGCGGGACGCAACACGATCATCGGACCCGGGCTGGTGAACTTCGACATCAATTTGGTCAAGAACACCGCTCTGACCGAACGCATGAGCCTGCAATTCCGCGCGGAAGGCTACAACATTTTCAATAACGTCAACTTCCTCCAGCCCAGCTCGCGCATGTTCGAGACCAACGGGTCTTATTCGAACGGCGCCGGCAAAATCGTGGGGACCAGCACCGATAGCCGGCAGTTCCAATTCGCGTTGAAACTGTTGTTCTAACAGGTTGTTGCAAAGTCCCGCAGGGACGGTTGAAAGTAGCCCAGCACGGGTTCGGCGCCTCGCCGGACCGAGTGCTGGGTTGCCGATGGATTGGTTTCCCCAGTCCCGCGAGGGACGGCAGGAAGATATGGTATGGAACAACATCAGCCGTCCCTGACGGGACTTGCCTCGCAATGAATTTTCCGTCCCAGCACTGCGGAAAACTCAAAACTGAGACGCTACCGGCCAGAATCTGTCTGCATGATCCGCTCGATCTCCTCCACTTCGCGCGGTAGAGGCGCGGAAAGCAGCGCGTAGCCGGTCTCGGTGACGAGCACCATGTCCTCGATGCGCACCCCGAAGTTTTCCTCGGGGAGGTAAATGCCCGGCTCGATGGTGAGGATCATGCCGGCTTCCAGGCGCGCGCCCGGCGCGAACAAATCGTGGACATATAGGCCGACGTGATGTCCGAGGCCGTGGGTGAAGTACTTGCCGAGCGGCTCGCCGTGGAGATCCTTGCCGTGCGTGTTGATGTAGTCGAAGGCGATCTGGTAGAGGCTGTTCGGATCGCGCCGCGCGAGGCCCATGCCGGGCTTGACGGCCGCAATCGCGGCCTTCTGCGCGCCGAGGACGATCTCGTAGATTTCGCGCTGCCGCGGCGTGAAGCGGCCGCTCACGGGGAGCGTGCGCGTGATGTCGGCGGCGTAGTGCGCGTACTCGCCGGCCACGTCGAGCACGATCAAGTCGCCCGCCTGCATGCGCTCGGTGTTCTGGTTGTAGTGCAGGATCGTCGAGCGCAGCCCCGACCCGGCAATCGGGCCGTACGCGGGCCGCGTACAGCCGGCTTTGGCGAAGGTGTACTGCATCAGAGCGGAAATCTCGTACTCGAACAGGCCGGGCCGCGTTTCGCGCATCGCCGCGAAGTGCGCATCGAGAGAGCATTCGGTGGCCTTCCGAACCAGCTCCTGCTCCCGCGTGGATTTGATTTGCCGCAAGGAGCCGAGCGCCTCGCGCGGATCGCGCATCGTGGCCCGCGGCAGAATAGCTTTCAGCCGTTCGACGCTGGCGCGCGCAAACGAGGGCTCGGTCTCTTCCGAGCGCGTCTCCGGCAGCAGCGTGTAAAGGTTCGAGAAGCCCCGCGCATAGCGGCGCAGCTCCGCTTCGAGCTCCTTGATATCTTTGACCGCGGCGAAACCCGTTTGCGCGGCGATTGCTGAGTCGGCCGGATTCGGCTTGGGGCCGGTCCAGTGCTCGTGCACCGGGTCGTGCGCGGGGAGGAACAGAACCTCGCGCGGCAAACGAAGCGATTCCTCTCGGAACCGCGAGCGGCGGTCCGCGACCGCCGGCGCCAGCAGCAGCACCGCGCCCGGATGGTTGTGCCCGGTCAGGTAGTAAAAGTTATTCTCCTGCCGAAAGGGAAGCAGCGAGTCCGGCCCGGACTCATCGTCATAGCCGAACAACACCGTCAGCCCGTCCGGGAGCTTCTGCCGGAGAGCCTCGCGGCGGGCCTGATAGACTTCCAGCGGCTCGCCCTGCTGCGCCGGAAGCACAACGGGAAACAGGAGCAGTGCAAGCAAAACTCGGAGAAGGCAACGGACACGGTAGGTTGTTTGCATCACCTCGGCCTTTCTGGGGACTAGAACCATTGTACTTCGCTTCCGCTCGATCGTGTGGAGAATATCGGCGCAGAACCTGCTGCCCTCGAAAACCGGAGACCGGTTCTCCGCGCGGGTGACTACCCGCCGAGCGCCACGATGTCCACGCCCCAGAACAGCAGCAGCAGCACTCCGATCCAGCCGTTGGTATTGAAGAACGCGGCGTCCAGGCGCGAGAGATCGAACGGCTTGACCAGCTGGTGCTCGTAGACCAGCGGCGCGGCGGTTACGGCGACGCCCAGCAGGCTGATCCATCCGAGCCGCTCGGCCCAGGCCAAACCGAGCAGTAGAGCCACCATCACACAATGCATCGCGGCCGATACGCGCAAGGCGCGCACAATGCCCCAGCGCTGCGGAACGCTGTGCAGTCCCGCGCGGCGGTCGAAGTCTACGTCCTGGCAGGCATAGAGAATGTCGAACCCGGCCGTCCAGAGCGTCACCGCCGCCGTCAGCAGCAGGATCGAAGGCGAGAGCGCGCCGCGAATCGCAATCCAGGCCGCCGCCGGAGCCATCCCCAAGCAGAATCCAAGCACGAGATGCGAAAGCACCGTGACTCGCTTCGTATAGGAGTACAGAAACAAGATGGCGAGCGCCACGGGGGAGAGGCGGAATGCCAGCGAGTTGAGCTGGTAGGCGGCAAAGACCAAAATCCCCGAGGAGAGCGCCGCGAACCCCGCGACGA
>CAYWWM010000208.1:0-5615 GCA_964461735.1 uncultured Solibacteraceae bacterium
ACGTGGTCCCGTGGCTGTAATCGGGCCGCATGTCGGGATGGCGCTCTTTGTACGCCGCGAATCCGCCGTGCAGCACGCCGCTCTCCGGCAGCCACACCGCGATGTCGCCGGGATTGTACTCATCGTCCACGTAGATCAGCTCGATGGTCTTGCCGCCGAGATGCAGCATCATGCTTTCGGTGAATGTGGCCACGTTGTCCATGGGCCTTGCGTTTTGGAGCGAAGACGTCTTTTCCGGAAACCGCTTGCGCCAGACATTCACCAAACGCTCCGGCCAGGCCGCCCATTGGTCGGCGACCTTCTTGTGGAGAATCAGGGTCGCGGGGGGCGACCACAACGCGGTTCCTCCGGCGTGATCACCGTGGTTCTGGGTGATGATGACGTAGCGCACCGGCTGGTTCGTCAGGGTCTGAATCTGCCGCTGCATCAAGCGCGCGTCGGCCGCGTTGTTCCCCGTGTCCACGACCACCACGCCTTGCGAAGTCACCACCACCAGCGCGTTGGCGTCATTGAGCTTCCCGATGTAGGCGTAGACGTCGTCCGCCAGCTTCCGAAACTCCGGCTCCGGCCCCGTAATCGCGGCGGCCGGGAGCGGCCACGCCACCGCCATGCAGAACATTGCCATCGCCGAAATTCTCTTCATCACTTCACCTCCAAAGGACAGGGAGTAGGGAGTGGGAAGAACAAGCAGTTCCGTTCGTTCCCCACCATCTATGTCATCCCGAGGAGCGAGGTAATGATGGCCTTGCTCTTGCTCTTCATCCCCACTCCCTATTCCCTACTCCCCACTCCCTACTTTTTCACCCCACCACATCTTCCCCTCCATCCACCCCGATCACGTTCCCGGTCATCCAGTACGTATTCGGTTGCGCCAGCACGCCGATTGCGGCTGCGACGTCCTGCGGCGTGGTGATCCGTCCGTGCGGGTTGCGCTCGCGCGCGAACGCCTCGATGGCCTCATAGCCGGGAATTTTGCGCGAGGAAGGCGTGCTGGTGACTCCGGCGCGGATGGCGTTGGCCGTGATTCCCTTGGGAGCCAATTCGAGCGCCAGTTGGCGGATGTGCGATTCGAGCGCGGCCTTGGCCGCCGAGACCGGGCCGTAGGTGGCCCATACGCGCGTCCCGCCCGAGCTGGTCATCGCAAAAATGCGTCCCCCGGTTTCCATCAGCCCATTGCTGACGAGGTCCTGCGTCCAGTAGACCAGACTGTGCGCCATCACGTCCACCGTCATATCCATCTGCGCCTGCGTCACCGCTTCCTTCTCATCGCCGACGTAGGGAGTCAGCGTTCCGAAGGCGAGCGAGTGCAGCAGCACGCGCACCGTCCCCGGCTGCTTGCCGAACTCTTCCTGAATCCGCGCGATCACTTCCTTGCGCTTCTCGGCGTCGGCGGCGTTCGCGTTGAAGAAAGCGGCCTCGCGGCCCGCCGCGCGAATCTGGCCGATGATCTCCTCAACGTGCTTCAACCCGGCGCGCCGGTCGAGATGCACTCCGAAAATGTTGTATCCGAGCCGCGCCAGCTCCAGCGCCGTCGCCTCGCCAAACCCGCTCGACGCTCCCAATATCAATGCCCACAACGATTTTTCCATTGGTCCTCAGTAATTAAATGTGTGCTGAATTAAGACGAATCGGTACACTCTCGTCGATCAGCGGATTGATCAACAATAAGTTTTCCAACTCAGATAACTTGAAATCGTATCGTGATTGGATACTTTGGTGAACGAGGTGCATTAACCCACTTGCCGTTATGAAGCTGACTTCCTTGAAATTTGTACTCCGCAAGGCTTGTTTTATCTTAGCGCGGTCCGCTTGATTGAACCCCGAACTTATCACAGCGAAGTAATTGCGCTCGATTCCCATGTCCGCCAACTCCGAACAGTGCCTCTCCGCATACTCCCGAAATGCTCTGTCATCCGTTCCCAAAACGTAGCCTTGGCTGCGCAACTTCGCATCCACAATCATCCCGAACCGGTCTCGCGGTGTGTATGCTAAAAAGTCGCCTGCGCGTTTGTGACCCTGCCCCAGCCGTTTCACTTTGAAACCTAAGGATTGGAAAGCGTCACCACATAGCCGTTCAAAATCCAGTGCATCCTGTGCTGACTCCTCACGTGACCGGTTCCTATCAGCACCGGCTGCCATTTCGGTGAGGTCCCGAAGGCCAACCGGCAAAAATGGCCAGTCGAAGCGAGAGGTGGCCTCGTTGATTCCCGGTGATTCTCTGATTTTCGCGGGGCGACTTGGTTCGACATCCTTCCAACCTTCATAAGACAAAATCTCCCGGTAATCGGCACGCTCGCTCGCTTCTAACCATGACCGGAACCGCTGATGCAGGACGCGCACTCCACCATCGAACCTGTCCAAGTACACTTTCTCAGTCCTGAGCTTGAGTTGGTTCTTAAGTTCAAGGTTTCGGCAAGCGAACGTTATTCTCTTTGTGCTGGGTAGTTTTTTGTCTTTCTTGTAATAGAGGCAGATCCGTGCCAATCCTTCGAACATTTCTGATTCCGGAGTAAGGGCTTGAAGTCCTCTAGGCTCGAGCCCTAGCTCCTTGGCGAGCTCACCTGTACCAGGCCATTGGCAAAGGAAGTCCCCTTCGGTGATTCGAACGGCTGCGCAAAACGAACGCAATCCCGGAGTCTCCCCCAACTCTTGAGCCATCTTGGCGAATTGACTTTTTATCCAATCCCTGGTTGGTCTGTTCTTCTTCATAGATCAGACGAGTGTACAAGAATTCTTACGGAAAGAAGCACCGAGCGTTCAAGCTTCGCTGCCACTTGGTAGCCGCCGGATTCGGCTTTGCGTCTCCTCGGCAACGACAATCATAATTTCGAAAAACCGACTGAGTTCCTACAGTACCCGCGCGCCGGGTATGTTCTGGAAGTCGGAATCGCGGGTGATCAATTCTGCGTTCTGGGCGCGAGCGGTGGCCAAAACGAGCGCGTCTCCCGCTTTTCTCGGAGTCCCTTGCGCGACATTCCTTTGAGGATTCCGCGAAATTGCTCGAGCGGTTGATCGGGAATCGCGGTGATGATGCCGTCTCGCTCGAGGAGCGTAATCCGCTGTCCGGGCCGAAGCCCTAGCCGCTCGCGGATTTCTCGCGGGATCACGATTTGAAACTTGGGCGATACGGTCACTTGCGACATTACCAGGTCCTTTCGATCTCTCTACAGTAGTATAGAAGCTGTCTCATAAATGCGTGGAATGGCGCAATTGGCAGAGCAAAGACGAACCTCAGGGGCTGAAGCCCTCATTTTTAGCTGCTTTTGCGGCACGGCTGAAGCCGTGCCCTTACGAGCTGCGTCACACTGCACATTTATGAGATGACTTCTAGTCTCCTATCGATCCCTACTCCCCTGCCGTACTTCAATCCTCCGCTCATTCTCGCTTGGCGCTTCCAGGTGAATCTCGATCACCTGCCCTGGAGCAACTGGCCGCAGCGCCGATCCCAGCTTCTCCCCCCACTCAACGATCACGACCGCGCGCTCCGCGAGCAGGTCTTCGAGACCCAGGGTTTCGAGCTCCCGCGCTGTTTCCACGCGATACAAATCCACATGATACACCCGCGCGCCGGAGGCTCGCGACGGGCCGTATTCATGGATCATGGTGAAGGTGGGACTGGTGACTTCTTCTTCTGGCGCTGCGCCGAGTCCGGCCACCAGACCTTTGGCGAGCGTGGTCTTGCCCGCTCCGAGGTCTCCCAAGAGCAGCACCAGGACGGGCGCTTGAAGATCGCGCGCCAGCTCGTAGCCGAAGGCGATGGTCTCTTCCGGGGAATGGGTCACCATATTAGTGAATAGTGAATGGTGAGTAGTGAGTAGTGCAAAACTATATTTCCCCACTCACTACTCACCACTCACCACTCACCGCTTCCGGCAGCGCCGCCAGCAAATCCGTAGCCAGGAGCGACAACTCGCCCCTGCGGGCAGCCGCCGCGTCGCCCGCCGCGCCGTGCCAGTAAACAGCCGCGGCGACCACGCGCTCGACCGGCGCATCGGGATGCTGCGCCAGCAGCCCCGCGATCATTCCCGTGAGTACGTCGCCGGTCCCGGCCGTGGCCATGCCGGGATTCCCGGTCGGGTTGACGTAGACCTGCCCGCCGGGTTCGGCGATGAGCGTGCGATGGCCCTTGAGCGCCACGTATGCCTTGTGCTCGGAGGCAAACTGCCGGGCCACTTCGACGCGCTTGGCCTGCACCTCCGCGGTCGAAAGTCCGGTCAGTCGCGCCATCTCGCCCGGATGCGGCGTGAGGATCAGCTTGCGCCCGTCCCCTTGAAGCATTTCGGACACCCCCGCGAAGGCGTTCAGGCCGTCGGCGTCCACCACCAAGGGAACACCCATCACTTCCCGCACCACCCGGCGGGCAAACTCCACGGTTTCGGGATGCGTCGAGAGGCCGGGACCGAGCGCCACCACCGACTTGCCCTTGACGATGCCCGCGAAGCGCCCCGAATCGCCCGCGGAATCGCGGCCGGAATCGAAAGCATGGCACGACACTGCGCCCGCCTCATTTTCCGCCAGCGGCTCGGTCATCAGCACCGGCGCGGCGCCCGCCACCAGCGGAAGCACTCCCGCCGGGACAGCCGCCGTCACCAGCCCCGCTCCCGCCTGGAGCGCTCCCAGCGCGGCCAGCGCCGCCGCTCCGCTCTTGCCCACCGAGCCGCCTACGATCAGCGCGTGCCCGTAATCGCCCTTGTGCGAGCCGCTCGCCCGCTGCCGCACAAATTGAGCCAGGTCCTCGCGGCCCAGCAGATTCAGAAAGAGCGACGCGTCGTTTTCGTAGAGATAGGGGGGCGTCCCGATCGGGACCACGCGCAGCTCGCCCACGCGTTCGCAGTTCGGCGGAAAGATATGGCACAGCTTGGGCGCGGTAAAAGTAACCGTGTAATTTGCCCGCAGGGATGGCCCCAGAACCTCGCCGGTGTCGCTCGGCATTCCGGACGGCACGTCCACGGCCACCAGCGGGATCGCCACGAAATTGCGGCTGAGGTCGAGAATCACTTCGCGGTAGAACCCTTCGACCGGGCCGGCCAAGCCGGTTCCGAGGATCGCGTCCACCAGCAGGCTCGACGTGAGGAACTCGGAGCGCGCGCGGAACCAGTCGCTCTGGTTCGGCACCACGGTCGGGGCCAAGCCGCTCTGGAGCAGGATGGAGCAGTTCTGGCGCGCGTCGCCTTTCAAATCCTCCGGCTCCGCCAGCAGAACCACGCGCGGGCGATAGCCGCGCATCATCAGGTGGCGCGCCGCGACAAAGCCGTCCCCGCCGTTGTTCCCTTTGCCGCAGAGGATCGTGATGCGGTCTTTGTCGAGATGCGGCAACTTCTCCACGATCAACTCGGCTACACTCCGCCCGGCGTTCTCCATCAAGACCATGCCGGGGATGCCGAGCTTCTCGGTCGAGAGGCGGTCAATCTGCCGCATTTGGCTCGCCGTTAGGATCTTCGTCGCCATCTTCAAATCAGGTGTTAGGTGCTAGGTGTTAGGTGTTAGGTCCCGAACCAAACAGCCAGCTTCTCTTCCTCAGAGATTTGGTTAGCCCCGCCGGTTCCAGGGCCATGCATAGATTATCCACAGATTTCGCAGATTGCGCAGCTTATTTTCCGAGCTGAATGGATCAC
>CAYWWM010000209.1:0-5594 GCA_964461735.1 uncultured Solibacteraceae bacterium
AAGCGATGCGGCGATGCGGCGATGCGGCGCGGGATTCTTTGCTATGATTCGAGATGCGCAAAATGGAGCGTGGAGAGCGATGAGCCAGCAGCCCATTACCGGCCAGCAGGGGGAGCTCCTCGAAGAACTGCTGCGGGCCGGAGCGGTCCTGATCGGCGACGTAGTCCGGGAGCGCTTCGGCCTGAATTCGCCGATTTATTTCGACCTGCGCGAGGCGCTCTACAGCCGCCCGGAGCTGCTCTGGAGCGTGGGGCGGGAGTTCGCGGAGAAAATCCGGGAGCTGGCCCGGGCCAATCCGGTCCCGCAGTGCGTGGTCGGGATTCCGGACACGGCGACGCCACTGGCGCTCGCCACGGCGCTCTATTCCTGGCAGAACCGGGCGTCAACGGGTGGGCCGGAGATCTTCTACGCGCTGCTGCGCAAGGAGGCCAAAACCTATCCGGGAATGCCGCCGAGCTGCTGGATCGGGAAGAAGGACTCCTCCGGCTGCGAATACAACCTGATTGACGACGTGCTCGCCTCCGGCCTCACCAAGCGCGCCGCCGCCGCGCGGATGCGGCAGGAGGGCGTCCCGGTCCGCCGCATCGTGGTTCTCTTCGACCGCCAGCAGGGCGACGGCCTGCGCGGCGAAGGCTTCGAGGTGCACGGCATTTTTTCGGTGCCGGAGGTGCTCGACTTCTATCTCGAACGGAACCTGATCAGCACTGCGGAGCACGGCCGCATCCAGCAGATTTTGCGCACACGGCGGTTTGATGCTGCGGTCGTGAGTGGTGAGTAGGAATTACGATTCGTCACAGTTCCCATTCACTACTCACCATTCACCACTCACAGTTCTTCACAATCCATACTTCTTCGCATAATGCCGGAAGGAGCGGTAGCTCATCTTGAGCAGATTGGCGGCCTGCGTGCGCACGCCGTTGGAGCGGACCAGGGCGGCTTCGATCAGTTTCTTTTCGATGCCCTGCATGTGCCGCTCCAGATCGAGGCCGTCGTCGGGCAGTTGCGCCAGCGCCTCCGGATCCACGAGCGACGGCGTGCCCATTACGACGCGCTCCGGGAGCGAGTCCGGCGCGATCTCCTCGCCCTTTTCGAGCGCCATGGCGCGCTCGACGGCGTTCTCGAGTTCCCGAACGTTGCCCGGCCAGGGGTAGTGCTCCAGCAGCCGGATGGATTCGCTGGTGATGCCGCGAACCGCCTTGCCCATCTGCCGGTTGAACTTCTCGAGGAAGTGAAACGCCAGCAGCGGAATGTCGCTGCTGCGCCGGCGCAGCGGCGGCATCTCGATCGGGATGACGCTGATGCGGTAGTAGAGGTCCTCGCGGAACTGTTTCTCCTTGACCATCTGCTGCAGGTCGCGGTTCGAGGCGGCGATGACGCGCACGTCCACGTCGAGCTCCTCGTTGCCGCCCACGGGCCGGATCTTGCGCTCCTGCAGCGCCCGCAGCAGCTTCACCTGCATGGGCAGGCTGGTTTCCCCGATCTCGTCGAGGAACAGCGTTCCGCCCGAAGCGTACTCGAAAAGGCCCTTCTTGTTCGCAGCGGCTCCCGTGAACGCGCCCTTCATGTACCCGAACAATTCGCTTTCGAGTAGCGTTTCCTGGAAGGCGCTGCAATTGATCGAAACGAACGGGCGGTCGCCGCGGCGGCTGTACGTGTGAATCGCCCGCGCCGCCAATTCCTTGCCTGTGCCGCTTTCCCCCAGGATCAGGACCGTGCTCTGCGTGGGCGCCACGCTCAGGATCAGCTCGTAGACCGCCTTCATCAGCGGGCTCTGTCCGACGATGCTGTCGAGGCCGCGGTCTTTCTTGAGCTCGCGCTTGAGCGAGAAGTTCTCGGCCCGGATGCGGCAGGTTTCGAGCGCCCGCTCGACGGTGAATTTCAGGTCCTCGACCAGCTCGTGGGATTTTTCGAGGTAGGCGTAGGCGCCCATCTGTCCGGCCTGGTGCGCCGTCCCGGTCGTGCCGTGGGCCGTGATCAGGATGACGAGCGTTTCCGGTTGCGACTCCCGCACCTCGCGCAGCAGGTCGAGTCCGGTCGCCTGCGGCATTTTGATGTCCGCCACGATCAGGTCAAACATCCCGCCCTGGAGCTTGCGGCGCGCTTCCGCCACGCTGGTGGCCGTCTCCACGCGGTGCCCCGTCTTGCGGAAGGCGATGTCGAGCATCTCGCAGATGGAGCGCTCGTCGTCCACGATCAGCAGGTTGGCCATAGGTTACTTGCTTACCAGTTCGTTCCGAAGGGCGGGAGACGTCTCGGCCACCACTTGCGGCAGCTCGATGTGCAGAACGCAGCCGCGCTCGGCGGGCTCGGCGCGGATGAGCCCCTTGTGGGCCTGGATGATTTGATAGACGATGGCCAGCCCCAATCCCGTTCCGCGGTCGAATTCCGACTGGAACGGCTCGAATATTTTTTCCGCCTGCTGCGCCGTCAGCCCGACGCCGGTGTCGCGGAACAAGATTTCGACGCGCCCGCCCGCCGCCCGCGCAGTGACCGAAATCGTCCCGCCGTGGGGCATGGCCTTGCGGGCGTTGTCCGCCAAATTCCAGAACACCTGCCGCATGCGGTCGGCGTCCGCCGAGGCGTACACCGGCTCCGGCGGGAACAGTTTCTCGATCTGATAGCTGCTGCCGAACTCCGGATGATTTCGCAGCAGGGTCAAGGTTTCTTCGAGGAGCTCCGTCAGGTTCACGATCTCGAAGCGGTAGACCTTGTCCCGCGCGTAGAGCAGGAAGTCCGTGATCGTCGCGTTCAGGCGCTGCGATTCTTTGATGACGATCCCGAGCAGCCGCTGCTCGTCGGGGTTCAGGCTCGCCATGCCCGAAAACAGCTTGACCGAGCCGGCGATCGAAGCGAGCGGGTTGCGGATTTCATGGGCAATCGCGGCCGCCATCCGGCCGATGGCCGCCATGCGGTCCTGGAACTGGACCTCCCGCTCCAGCTGCTTCATCTGAGTCAGGTCCTGAAAATTGTAGACGTAGCCGACGGCCTCCCCGTTCCGGCTCAGGGGGGCGATGCTCACGCCCAGAAAGCGCTCTTCGCCGCGCGCGCCGCGCACCGTGATCTCCCGCCGCGGGAAGGAGGGGTCCGGCCGTCCGCCGGCGGCGATCCCCGGCAGAACGGCCTCGATGGAGCGCCCCGCCACGCCGCTCGTCGGACTCCCCAGAATCTCCGCCCCCGGAGAATTCAGCAGCAGCACGCGGCCTTCCAGGTCTGTGGTGATCAGGCCGCCGCGCATGCTCTCGATGATGTCCTGATTGAGCGCCTGCAAGTCCTCGATTTTCCCTTCCGTGTCGCGCAGCGCCACTCCGGTCTGGCGCAGGTTCTCCGAAAGTTTCCCCGCCAGGTGCGCCACGGCCAGGAAGGCCACCAGGTAGGTCGCGATCCTCACTTGCAAGCTCTGCAGGTCCGGATGCACCAAGCCGTAAGAAGGAATCACGTTGTAATACGGCAGCTCCAGCATCAGCCCCGCCTGAATGAAGGCCAGGCTCGCTACCGCAAAGGCTCCTCCGCGCGACAGCACGATGCTTCCCATCAGCACCGTGAGCGGATAGAGGAAATAGAAATAGCTGTCGAGCCCGCCGGTGAAGTGCACCACCAGCGACACCATCGTGATGTCGAGCGAAACCTGGAGATAGGCCTGCAGGCGAGGGTCCACGGGCAGCTTCAGCAGGACGTAGAAAATCAGGTCCAGCAGATACCAGGAAACCAGCACGGCCAGAAAATACGCCATCGGAACCTGGACCACGCGCAGGTTCTGCGCCTGGGCCACTTCCTGAATGATCAGCTCGATGCCGAGCAGGAACGTGATGATGACGAACCGCACCCGCACCAGCCACAGCAGCCAGTCGCGCTGCCCGATCATTTCCGATGCGTTCCGTCTTTCGCCGCTCTTGTTGCCGCTCATGCGGTTCCCATTCCCTCGCGTGCGCCGATTCGGCTTGTTGACCGAACTGTACTCGAAATGCGCGAGGGGAGCAACTGTTTGTTGAACTCGGCAATTTCCCGGACCTGTTTCCACGCAAGGAAATGGCGCGCCTGGTCCCGAAGCGGTATGATGATGTGTTTCGAAGCCAATCGCTCGAACAGGCGGTTACGATGGAGATTACGGAACCAAACATTGAGCGGTACATGACTGCGCTGCTCCCCTCCCGCGACCCGGTGCTCGAAGAAATGGAAGCCTATGCGGCGGAGCGCGACATCCCGATCATCGGGCCGCTGGTGGGGCGGTTCCTCTATCAACTGGTGCGGCTGCTGAAGGCGAAGACGATTTTCGAGCTGGGCTCGGCCATCGGCTATTCGACCATCTGGATCGCGCGCGCGGCGGGCGAGGGCGCGACGGTCTACTACACCGACGGCGATCCGGAAAAAACCAAGCGGGCCACGAACTACATCGAGCGCGCCGGAGTGCGCGAACGCGTGAAGATTCGCACGGGCGACGCCCTGACGCTCTTCGACCAGACGCCGGGTGAGTTCGACATCGTGTTCTGCGACATTGACAAGGACGGCTACCCGGACGCCTTCCGCAAGGCCGTGCCGCGCATCCGCAAAGGCGGCCTGCTGCTGGCGGACAACGTGCTCTGGCACGGCCGCGTGGCCGCCCCGCCGCAGGACGCCCCCACGCGCGGGATTCTCGAATTCAACCGCCTGATCTATGCTTCCAAGGAATTGTTCCCGACCATCCTCCCGGTGCGCGACGGCTTCGCGGTGTGTGAGAAGCTGTGACCAGCGTGTTATTATTGGCTCAGGAGATGGGCGTGGCAAAGAAGACTCGCAGGATTTCCAAGAAGGAATTTGTAAACCGTTTTACGGAACTGGCCGTTCGCTATTTATCTCGGTTATCACCTGAGGAACAGGAGAGGCGGCTTAGCGCTCTTGAGCGAGGCATTGCTAGAATTCGCCGCACGAAAGAATCCCACGCTCACCAGTAGTCCTGAAACCTAGTTCATCTGCGCGATAGTTCTGCGGAGTTTGGCGAGAGTTTCGCGGACTTCGTCGGCGTCGGCGGGGGAGCTTTCGAGGTAGGAACTCAAGTCGGCGGCGGCATCGGAATAGCGTCCGAGATGCAGCAGCACGGCGGCGCGCTGTTTGCGCTCTTCGGGCGAGGCGGGCTGCGCGGCGAGCGCCAGGTCGGCGATGTCGAGGGCCTTGCGGTACTGGCGCGCGTTGACGTAGACGGCGCGAAGATTGTTCAGAATGCGCACGACGATGTGGCGCTTGCCGACGGCGTCGAGGAACGACGGGTGGAACTCGACGGAATCGCCGAGCACCCGTTCCATGCGCGCGCGGCAGTCGGCTTCGGTCAGCACGCGCCCCTGTTCGAAGGGATCAATCACGATCTGGAAGTACGGGTGCTTGACCAGGAAATGCCCCGGCATGCCGACGCCGACCAGCGGGAACTCGATGCGCTCGGCGATCTCGAGATACACGGTCGAGAGCGTGATCGGGATGCCGGTCTTGCGGTCGAGCACGTCGTTGAGAAAACTGTTGCGGGGATCGTAATACTCCTTGGCATTTCCGAAAAAACCCTGCTCCTCGTACAGGAAGCGGTTGATCTGCTCGATGATGCGAAAGGAATCGGTCTCGCCGGCGAGGCG
>CAYWWM010000210.1:0-5567 GCA_964461735.1 uncultured Solibacteraceae bacterium
GGGAGATGTGCATAGACCCCAGAAAGAGCAACAGGCTGTCGCAGAACGACAGCCTTTTCCTGAGCGACTCACCGGGTAACAAAATCCGGCTGCCAGCCGCTCTCCTCTATCATACAACAATTCGCCTGCTGTCAAGTCATTTTGGGTACTGCCGTTCTTGCCCCGCAAGCGCGGGGCGGGTACAATCCCTTTTCCGCCGTTCGAGGGCAGGCGGAGCACTCATTTCAGTAAGCGAAGGAGAAACGCGCATGGAGATCACTGCGAATCGGATTACCACGGCAGACGGAGTGGGCGGATATCTCGCCTATCCGAAGGGCCAGAAGTCGCCGGGGATGGTGGTGCATTTCGAGATTTTCGGCGTGAACGGGCACATCGAGGACGTTTGCCGGCGGATCGCCGCGGAAGGCTACGCCGCGCTGGCCCCGGATTATTACTGGCGCCTCGAACAGCGCACCGCGCCGTACACGGATTTGAAGGCGGCATTTGGATTGGCGGGGAACTTGAAAGACACCGAGATCATGTCGGACGCGGCCAGTTGCATCCGCTATCTCCAGTCGCAGAGCTTCGTGGACGCCGACGCGATCGGGACGCTCGGGTTCTGCATGGGCGGGCGGCTGGCGGTTCTGACGGCGGCGGCCAATCCCGGCTCGATCTCGGCGGCCGTCTCGTTTTACGGCGGAGGGCTGGCGGGCGAGAACATGCGCGGCGGACAGACCCTGAACCCGATGGACGAAGTCGCCAAGGTGAAATGCCCCATGCTGCTCTTCTACGGGGAAACGGACCAGTTCATTACCGCGGAACACGTCGCGGCCTTTACGGGCAAGGTCCGGCAACTGGGGAAGAGTTTTTCGAGCCACGTCTACCCCGGCGCGGGCCACGGCTTCTTCTGCAACGACCGCGCCTCCTACAACCCGGAGGCAGCCCACGACGCTTGGGGAAAAGTGAAGAGCTTTCTCGAAGGCAATCTCAAACGGGCGCGGGCTGGCGTACGGTAAGGGCGTACGCGGGCATGGCTTCAGAGCTTGTGTGAAAACCTTGGTTTTGCGTAAGGGCACGGTTTCAACCGTGCCGTAACTGCCGCAAAATCAATCGGGCTTTAGCCCCTGAGGGTCGTAGTTGCGAGTTTTCACACAGACTCTTCAGCCATGCCGCAAGTCGTCCACTGCCCTGCGGCTTTAGCCGCTGAGGTTGGTCTGGTAAAGCTTGCGGCAAGACTTACCTCAGGCGCTAAAGCGCTCCCTCACCGACTCGGATTCGGCACGACTCAAGTCGTGCCCTTACGATTCTACAACCGGGTCTACACCATTTGTTAAACCGCTTTTAGGGTTGCTCCGCAGGCGAAGCAGGGTCTGCCGGCGGGGGAGAGCGGAGACCCTCCACGACGCTCCAGGCGAGCGCCATGGTTTCGATCACAAAGGTCTTGGCCCAGCGCCGGCTCCGCCACCAGTGCGGGTCCCAGTAGCCGGAATCGTAGACCGGGTGGACGCGCACCGTGATGCCGCTCCCGGAGAAGATGCGGCGGAAAATGGATCGCGTCCGGCGCGTGTGAAATTCCGAAGTCACCACGATCACGTCTTTTGCGCCCAACTGGCTCAGGCAGGATAGCAGATGCCGCGCCTCTTCGGCCGTGTTGTCGGCGTTATTCTCGCAGAAGCGCAACTGATTCGGCGGGAACTTCTTCTCCTGCAAGTAATCCACGACCAACTCGCGGATCGGCTGGTTGAAATAGAGATCGCTGTCCACGCTGGCCAGCAGGACCCGCGCGTATCTTCTCTCTACCAGCCGCGCGGCTTCTTCCAGGCGTGTCCGTTCTACCGACGGCGCGCCGCGCAAAGAGACCACGGCATCGGAAGGCTCCAGCCCGTCGGAGACCACCAGGCGTCCCGCAATCCAGGCCATCGAGTACGGGTTGCCAATGGCCACAGCGACCAACAGAAAGAAGATTAAGGCAAACAGCTTTTTCATCGCAGACCCGATCCTCGCGTCATCGGCGGAGCCGCGTCGCAGCCGCACCTACATCTCTATTCTACCGGTCTGCCGGGGGAAAATTCGCAGATTGATGGCCGGAGATCCCCGGCGGGTTCAGGAAATGGTTCTTCCACCCGCCATCGGGCAGGGCGGGGGAGGACGACGGAGTGCCTGGCTATGCGAGAATAGCGAGATGGACGGCGTGCGCATGGACAAGTGGCTGTGGGCCGCGCGATTCTTCAAGACGCGGTCGCTCGCGGCGCACGCCTGCGAGCTCGGCCGCATTGCGTCGAACGGACAGCGCGCCAAGGCCTCCCGCGAGGTTCGCGTCGGCGACCGGTTGCAGGTGAAGAACGCCGGCGGCGAATTTCAGGTGGAGGTCCTGCTGCTCAGCGAGCTGCGCGGCCCGGCGGCGGTGGCCCAGACGCTCTACCGCGAAACCGAGCAGAGCCGCGAGCTGCGGCGGAAGCTGGCCGAGGAGCGCAAAGCGCAGCCGCATTTCGAATCGCCCGAGGGAGGCAGACCCACCAAGCGCGCCCGCCGTCACCTCGATCGCCTGCGGGGGCGAGTGTGAAGGCAGTGGGGAATGGGGAGTAGGGAGTGGGGAAAAGAAGCCAGGAGCCAGGAGGCAGCAGCCAGAATAAATCCGCAGCGGCCGTGCTTCAGGTGCCAAACCCGAACCGCAGGATTGCCGCCAGCAGCGCCGCCGTGATCAGCCCCGCCGCCAGGTCGTCGCCCATCACGCCCCAGACCCCGTGCAGGCGTTCCGCCTTCCAGATCGGGTAGGGCTTGAGGGCGTCCAAGGCGCGAAAGAGCAGGAAACCGATCCCGACGGCGATCCAATAGGAACGCGGCGCCAGCGGCGTCGTGAGAGGCAACGGCAGCAGCGCCAGCACCTGCCCGGCTACTTCATCGAGGACAATGACCTGCGGATCGGGTTCACAGAAGCTGCGCAGCGCCAGCGCGGCAACCCAGATCGAAAGCCCCGTGACCACTACCGCCGCCGCTGCGAGCGCCCCAGCGGGATACGCCGTGGTTCGCGCCAGCTCCGCCAGGCCTAAGTACAGGAGCACCCCGAGGGCCGAACCGTACGTCCCCGGCATGAACGGCAGGTATCCCGCCCCGCAACCCGTCGCGAGCCACACAGCCCAGCGGGACTTGCGGGGAGTGGGGAGTGGAGAGTGGGGAGCGGGGAAAGGCTCGGTTCGGATTTCTTGCTCGTCACTCGTCACTGGTCACTCGGTCTCTTCTTTCTGGTAATCTGCGAAATCGGTGGATAGGCTCGCGGTCTTGTCGTCTTTATTCTGGCTTCTGACTCCTGGCTCCTGACTTCTTTCCCCCACTCCCCACTCCCCACTCCCCATTCCCCACTCACTGTCCCGCAGGGACTCGGCGCTTCAACTCTTCAAACCAATTCAGCACCACGTTGATCTGCGTTGCGGCCAGTTCCTGCTCACTGGGCTGGACCATCAGGAAGCGCTGGCCATCGAGTGCGATATCGTAGTTGGCATTCACGTACTCACCAAAGCCGCCGGTCTGCTTGTACGGGCCCTCGAAGAGAAGCCTGGACCTGCCAGCGATGAAGGAGGGACCGGTCGTGACGTCCACCACCATCATCTTGTCGCCGCTTCGATAGAACAGTTCTCGCCCATTTCGCGACCACGACACTCCCTCTCCACCCTCGGTGGAAATCTGCCATTGCTGTCCTGGTCCCGGGGCGGGACGCACGTAAACCTCATAGCGGCCGGACTCATTGGACACATAGGCCAGCCAGCGACCGTCGGGCGAAAACATGGGGTTCGATTCATTGGACGGCGTTTGGAGCCAAGGCTGCGGTTTGCGGTCTCCCTCCATCGGGAGCACCCAGATATCCGATCCCGTCGTGGGACGATATTCCACGAAAGCCAAGAACCGAGCGTCGGGCGACCACGAAACCGGATACTGCTGGTATTCGCTCGTTGTGAGCCGCTCTTCCGCCCCGCTCCCGTCTACCGGTTTCCAGAAAAGATTTCGCCCGGATGAATAGGTCATACGCTTTCCGTCCGGCGTCCAGACTGGGTAGCCGCCGTCTAATAGCCGGGTGAGCGTTTCGCGCCCGAAGTCGTAAATCCATAAGGTTCTGACAATCCCTTCTAGGGTGACTGCGGCCCGGCGGCCGTCAGGGGAGAGCTTGGGAAACTCGTACGGGTTCAGAGGCGCCACTAGGCGCTGGGCCGTTCCGTTTCGATCTACCCAGGCCAAACTCCGTCGAGCTACCGCAGCGCCGCCGGGGACATAAATGAGCGATCCGGAACTGGAAAAGCCGAAATCCGCCGCACCCTGAGCAGACTCCATGACGTTGTCCACGACGGGAACCGGAGCGCCGGTAACCTCGAGTCGCTCTAAATCAAAGGGAACGGCGATGAGCCTTCCCTCGCGGTTATAAACGACGTGCCCCGAGGGGACATAATGGGGGAACGTCCCGCCCTGTGCCACGAGCTTCCGCTCTCCTGTATCGAGCCGTTGAACGACAATCTGGACGTCGTCGAGGGGCACCCCAAAGGCGACGGTAAAAAGGATCGCCTTCCCTCCAGGCAGAAATTGAGGCCACCGGTGATGAAGCTCGCCCTTTCCAGGGTCTATGGTCGTAATGGACCTCGGTCCCCCTCCTCCGGCGGAGACTTGCTGAAGGATGTTTCCGCCGGAAAAAATGATGGTGTCGTCCGGCCCCCAGCTCGCGCCACCGATGCCCAAAATGGGGGCCAGATTCACCGGCGACCCTCCCGCAATCGAGACTTTCTTGAGTTTGCCATCGGACCAAAAACCCAGCCACTGCCCGTCGGGAGAAAAGAAGGGAGTGCAGAAGGCGCCCTCCGTGCCCACGACCGGCCGAGCTTCTTCGCTCCCCAGGTCTCGCACATAAATCTGGCGAATGCGGTTCTTGGTAGCGACGAACGCGATGCGATTCCCCTCCGGGGAAAGAGCCACGACCGGTCAGGTCAAGGCCGTCAACCGTTCGGCCGGCGCAACGTTGACATTCACCCGCATCACCGGCTGGGAGGCTGGCGGTCTCAGATACCACGTTGCAATGCTGGCAATAGCCAGCAGGCACAGCCCGCTCAAGCTCCACGCCAGCGTCTTCCGCCATCTCGGAACAGGCTGAGGGATGGCCGCGATAGTTGGTTCGGGGACGGTTGGGATGGCCGGGCTAGTGGGCGAGGTTAGGGTGGTCAGAACTTCCTCGATCTCAATCCGGGCATCCGCAACGTCGTGCAGACGGCGGTTGGCGTCTTTTTGGAGGCAGCGGCGCAAGAGGGTTCGGAGGGTGGCGGGCGTTTTGGCAGGAAGGGCAGACCAGTCTGGCTCGTCGTTCAGAACGGCGGCGATGATGTCCGCGAGGGTGGTCTTGTCAGAGCCGCGCGCGTGAGCAAGCGGACCCTGGTTCGCTTCCTGGCGGCCTGCCCTGAGCTTGTCGAATGGGTCGCGGCTCGGATTGTCCGGTCGCTCACGCTCCCGGCTCTGACGGCGGCTCGGAAACGGGCGCTGGCCGGTGAGGAGTTCATAGAGCACGCAGCCGAAGGCCCAGATGTCGGTGCGCTTGTCCACCTCCTGGCCGCGCA
>CAYWWM010000211.1:0-5564 GCA_964461735.1 uncultured Solibacteraceae bacterium
GACGGTTCGCCGCGCACTCGACGAAATGAAGGCGGGTGACGGAAGGGAGGCGCTTTAGATCCTCCATGCTGAAGGTCAGCGGACGGTCCACCAGGCCGTGGACCATGAGCCGATGTTCCTTGGGATCGATGTCCGGAATGTAGGAGCCGCGCGTGGTCGCCACATAGTGAAGCGAGGACGGCGTGATCACTCCCACAGATTCCTGCAGCGGAGTCGCCACGTGCATCACGAGCCCAAAAGGATCGGGCGAATGCCTGCCGCCGTGCGATTCGCGCACCGCGGTCTCGAACCGGGAGCGCTGGCCATAGGCGATCAGTTCCTCAGTGCCCTTGATGTACGTTTGAGGTGCTGGAGTCTGTCCGCTCGCGGACTGTACCGCGGCCAATCCGGCCAACGCCGCGCTCCCTTGTAGAAATCTCCTTCGATTCGTTCGCTTGGAAGCCATGGGTCTCTCCTTCGCAGGTGCAGTTACCAAGTATTGGTTTTCAGATTTCCGCCAATTTGAAACTATACACTAGTTTGCGTCCAACCGAGCCAATTTTCCGTAGTGCTCTGAATTCGGGCACACCGCCCAATTTCCCGTCGCGGGTTGGAGGAACCGTGCCTCTTCCCAAAGAGTCCTGAATTTTGAGACCGATTTCAGGATGTGTTAAGCTGCCCCGTTCGCGAACCCCGCATACTCGGTCCTGCTATGCATCCCCGTGATTTCGGATTTACCGCTGCCGAACGCGCCCTGTTCCGCCGGCTCTCCAGCCCGGAGAAGATTCAGCGTTTCGTGGATGAGCTGGGTTATGACACCGGAGCGGAGGGGGAGCGGTGCCGCTCGCCGCGCAATGTGCTCCGGGATTCCGTGGCGCAGTGCATGGACGGCGCATTATTCGGCGCCGCCGCCTTCCGGATGAACGGATCCCCTCCCCTGCTGCTCGATCTCGAAGCCGATCGGGACATGGACCACGTCATTGCCCTCTTTCGCCAGCGTGGACTCTGGGGCGCCGTGGCGAAATCGAACTATTCCGGCCTCCGCTTCCGCGAGCCGGTGTATCGGACGCTGCGCGAACTGGTGATGAGCTACTTCGAGGACTACTATAACCCGGCCGGTGAGAAAACGCTGCGCCGGTACTCTCGCCCGATCCACTTGGGTCGCTTCGACCGCATCCATTGGATGACATCGGCCGAGGACGTTTGGGCCATTCCCAAATATCTTTTTACCGTGGCGCACACGCCGCTTCTGCCCGATCGAATCCGCCGAAACCTGTGCCGCGTAGATGACCGTGTCTACGTCGCAGGCCTGGTCGGCCACGTGGAATAATCCGAACGCGCGGGAACACGTTCCCCTCGAACAAGTAATCAGTCTGAGGAGCGGGGTAGGTTCTATTCCCCGGAGCGGTCGCGGATGGGGCCGGTATACGGAGCAGCTCCCAGTTCGAGCAGCAGCTCGGCCATTTTGGGATTTTCCTTGGGGCGGCGGAAACGGTCGTCGTAGCGGCCCTCGCCACGGCTCCGGAATACGAACCCGCCCGGATCTCCGAGCGCGATCGTAAGCGGGGTTTGGCCGTACTTGTCCTTGGCCTCGATGTCGGCGCCCTGCTCGACCAGGAACTTGAGCATCTCCGGGTCGCCCAGCAGCGCCGCGCCATGGAGCACCGTCCGGCCTCCGCCGCCGACGGCGCGGATGTCGCCGCCCAACCGCAGAGCGATGCGGGCCGCTTCCCGAAATGCCTCCCGCTTTTCTGCGGAGAGGCTCACGGTTTCGCGACCCAAGCCCGCGGCGACCAGCAGCGGCGTGGTCCCTTCGGCGGTGGCCAAGAGCGGGTTGGCCCGGCCTTCCACCAAAGCGCGCATCGAGCTGGTATCGGCCGCCGCGGCAGCCAGCAAGAACGGCGTCGCGCCGACGATGCTGACCTGGGGCAGGTTATTCCCCATATTGTGCCCGTAGAGCGGATCGCTGTAAGGGTGAAACTCCTTCTGAATTCGAGCGTTCGGATCGGCGCCGTGCGACAGGAGTGACTTGACCAGCTCCGGCATGTTGGAGCGGTACCAGAACCGGTCGGTGGGGCCGTCGCCGCTCCCGGAAAGTCCCTGCAGCCCTTCCTGGAGCGCCCAGTGCAGCGCCGTGACCCCGAGGGCATCGGCGACGTTGGGGTTGGCTCCGTTTTCCAGCAAAAATTGTGCGAGCTGCTCATGGCCGCTGGCGGTCGCAACCACCAGGGCGCTGCCGTCCTCCGCCGTGCGGTCGTTCACATTCGCGCCGGCTGCGAGCAAGACCCGGGCCGTGTCGAGGTCCCCGACTCGGGCGGCAAACAGCAGCGGCGTGAACCCGCCCGCCTCAGTCGCGTAATGAACGTCCTTGCCGTAGTACTCGATCCGGAAATGGTTATATCTCCCCAGCACCCGCGAGCGGGCATGCACGTCAGCGCCGCGCGCAATCAGGGCCTGGGCGACCTCCGGGTGTTTCGCCGCCACCGCCCACATCAGCGCGGTTTGCCCACGGCGGGTCTCTCGGGCGTTCACGTCCACGCCGCCGCGAGCAAGAATCGCCTGGACCGCTTCGAGATTGCCCGAGCGGGAGCAGGTCATCAGGGGCGTTTCTCCGGACATCTGCGCAGCATTTGTGTCGGCCCCGGCGGCGAGCAACTTCTCGACCATGCGCGCGTTCCCGTTGGAGCAGGCCAGCGAAAGAGGGGTGACGCCGTAGTCGTTGGCGGCGTTGGCATTTGCCCCCGCTTGAATCAGCAGGTCCGCCGTGTCGAGATCGTTGCGGTGGGCTGCCCAGGCGAGCGCCGTGGCGCCGTCACCCTGCGGGGCATTCACGTCCACGGCTTGCGACAGAAGCGAGCGCACGGCGTCCCGGTCGCCCTGCCGCACCGCCTCCACCAGGCGAAGATCGGCAGCGACGGCCAGGCTGGTGAGCGACAGCAGAGCCACCACGGACCAGCCACATACGGATTTTGCTCTCCCGTTCATACGGTCTCCCTCCGCTTTTCTTCTCTCACGCCTGCTGCCTCGCATGACCTAACACCTAGCACCTGTCACCTGGCACCTGCCGTTAGATCGAGAGGTGTTCCAGCTTGCCGGTGGCGTCGCTGTTCTCCTTGTCGAGGTAGCCCTCCGAGGGAATCCCCAGGATATCGAGCACGGTCAAGTGCAGGTTCGAGAACGGCACGCCGTTGTAGCGGATGTGGCGGCCTCCCTGGATGGCCCCGCCGCCGCCACCCGCCAGCAGCGTGGGTACGTCGTTATGCGTATGCCACATGCCGTCGCTCATGCCGCTGCCGAAGACGATAACGGAGTGGTCGAGCAGCGTGCCGTCGCCGTCCGGAGTGGAGCGCAGTTTGTCGAGGAAGTAGGTAAACATTTCCACGTGATAGCGGTCAATCTTGGCCACCTGGTTGATCCACTCGATGTTGCCGGCGTGGTGCGACAACTGGTGGTGCGCGTCGGCGATGCCGATTTCGCGGTACGGGCGGTCGCTCTGCTCCGGACCTTGCATCAAGGTGGTGACGCGCGTCAAGTCGCCGCGGTAGGCGAGAATCTGCAGGTCATACATCAGCTTGACGTGCTCCGAGTAAGTGCCCGGGACGCCCGCGGGGCGCGCCATCTCGGGCAGCTCGCGCGAGGACTGCTCTTCGGCAAGCTGGATGCGCCGCTCGATGTCCCGGATGGAGTCCAGGTACTCGGTGAGCCGGACGCGGTCACTCGGGCCAAACTTGGGGAGCAGCGATGCGACTTCTTCGGTGACCGAATCGAGCAGGCTGCGGTTCTTGCGCGCTTCGCGCTGGCGGACGGCCGGGTCGGTGCTGTCGCTGCCGCCGAGTAGCCGCTCAAAGACGGCGCGCGGATTGGCTTCCATGGGGAGCGGCGTCGTGCCGCTGCGCCAGGAGATGGTTTTCGTGTAGGCGTCGCTGTAGGCGCCGTCGCCTTTGCCCAGGACTTCCGAGGATTCGAGCGCCAGCTCCAGCGAGCCGAGCTGAGTCTGCTGGCTGAGGTGCCGGGCTACGAGCTGGTCCACGGAAACGCCCACGGCCCCGCCGGGCTTGGGGTGAATGCCGGTCAGGAAGGCGGCGCAGGGGCGCGCGTGATTTCCGCCGGGCTCGCCCGGCCGCGGGTCGGCGGCCTTGATGTTTAGTCCGCTCAGCACGAGGACATGATCCCGGAACGGCGCCAGCGGCTCGAGCGTCGGGGTGAGCGCATAGCCGGCGCCCTCCGCCTGCGGCGTCCAGCGGCCCATGATTCTCCCGTTGGGACTATAGACGTACCCCAGCCGCAGCGCGGGCTTTTCGCCGGCGGCGAACGCCGGAGTCATGGAGTCGAGCAGCGGCAAGGCGACGGTGGCGCCGAGGCCGCGCAAGAACGTGCGGCGGGGAATCGCTTTCTGGAAAACCATCATGGCTGTTGTGACCTCCTCATCTGAAACGGTGTGCTTTGGACGATGCCAACCAGGAGGGACGACCAGCGGTAGTCGCTGGGCGCAGCCTCCCGCAGAATCTTGCGGACCGCGGGCATGTCGAACGATTCGACGTCCCGGCCCACGGCGTAGGTGAGAAGCTTTTCGGTGACGGTGAGGGCGAACTGTTCCGGCCGCACGAGCAGCGCCTGGCGCAGTTGCACGGGGCCGTCGAACTTCGTTCCGTCGGCCATTACTCCCGAAGCGTCAATGGGAGCGCTGCCGTCGGAGGTGCGCCACTGGCCGATGGCGTTGAAGTTGTCGAGAGCGAAGCCGATGGGATCCATGCGCGAGTGGCAGCTCGAACAGACGGGATTGGCGCGGTGCTGCTCGGTGCGCTGCCGCATGGTGAGGTTGCGGATTTCCGTGCCGCTTTCCTTGAGAGCCGGAACGTCGGGAGGAGGAGGCGGTGGCGGCGTGCCGAGGATGTTGTCGAGCACCCACTTGCCGCGCAACACCGGCGCCGTGCGGTTGGCGCGCGACGTCACGGTGAGAATGCTGCCGTGCCCCAGCAGCCCCTGGCGGTTCGCGTCGCTCACCGGGACTCTCCGGAAGTTGCTGCCATAGACGTTCGGAATCCCGTAATGGCGGGCCAGCCGCTCGTTGACGAACGTGTAGTCCGCCTGCAGCAGCTCCGCGACGGGACGGTCCTCGCGCACCATGTGCTCGAAAAACAGCTCGGTTTCGCGCCGGAAGGCCTCGCGCAGATTCTCGCTGAAATCGGGGAACAGCTTCGGATCGGGAGAGACGGCGTTCACGTTGCGGAGGAACAGCCACTGTCCCGCAAAGTTGTCCACGAGAGCGTTCGACCGGGAATCGGCAAGCATCCGCCGGACCTGCTGTTCGAGCACGGCCGGATCGCTCAGGCGACCGCGCTCGGCGAGACTCAGCAACTCCTCGTCCGGGATGCTGCTCCAGAGGAAAAACGAGAGCCGCGAGGCAAGATCCATTTCGCTGACGCGGTACGCGGCATTGGCGGCCAAGTTCGCTGGATCGCGCTCCATGCGGAACAGGAATTGCGGGGAGATCAGAATGCGCTGCAGCGCCGTGCCGATGGCCGCCTCGAAGCCTTCATCCCTGTCTCTTATACACATCTCCGAGCCCACGAGACTAGGCATGA
>CAYWWM010000212.1:0-5555 GCA_964461735.1 uncultured Solibacteraceae bacterium
CAGTCGCAGCCTGGCTTTCATCCATCTGGATGGCGATGTCGGCGGCGGAGCTGAAGCGGCGCTTGGCGTCCTTCTCGAGGCAGCGGCGGAGGAGGGTGTGGACGCCGGGCGGGGTGTCGTGCGGCAGGACGGACCAGTCGGGTTCCTTGTGCAGGACCGCGCCGAGGATGTCGGCGACGCTGTCGGCGACGGTGTCGGAAGGAACCTCCCTTCCTTCGCGGTCGCGGCTCTGGAACGGCCACTTGCCGCTCAGCAACTCGAACAGCACGCAGCCGAGCGCCCAGATGTCGGCGCGCTTGTCCACTTCTTTGCCGCGCGCCTGCTCGGGCGACATGTAGGCGGGCGTGCCGAGGATCGCTCCGGCCAGCGTGCCGTGCTGGGTCCCGGTGGGGACGTCCATGGGGTCCACCGGCTGCCCGGCGCCGGCGTACGCTTTCGCCAAGCCGAAGTCGAGCACCTTGACGACTCCCGCCGGCGTGACCTTGACGTTGGCGGGCTTGAGGTCGCGATGAATGATCGGCTTCTCGTGGGCGTGCTCCAGGGCGGCGGCGATCTGCTTGCAGATGGTGAGCGCGTCCTCCAGCGGAATCCCGCCCTTATTCTGACTCCTGGCTCGAAACGACATAGTGATGTCGTTTCGCTTCTGACTCCTTTCTTTCAGCGTTTCGCCAGGGACGTACTCCATCACCAGGAAGCGCACGCCGCCCGCTTCTTCGAAGGTGTAAATGGCTGCGATATTGGGATGGTTGAGCGAAGCGAGCAACTGCGCCTCGCGGCGGAACCGCGCCACGCGCTCCGGGTCGCGCGCAAACTGTTCCGGCAGGACCTTGAGCGCCACCTCGCGGTTGAGTTTCGAGTCCCGCGCGCGATACACCTCGCCCATGCCGCCCGAGCCGATGTGCTCGAGGATTTCATAGGAACCGAGCAGCGTGCTGGGTTTCAGCGCCATAGGCTGCATTCCGCAGGGGACGCAAAGGAACAGCATTAGTTTATCCGCAGATTCCGCAGATCGCAACCACAGTGGATAATGGAGAAAGGGGCACCGGGAACAGAAGTGCAGTTGTCATGATGTTTGTGCGGACAGGAGTATGCTCTGCCCCGAGCGAAGCGAGGAAAGCGACGAGGGACCTGCACGTATCGCGAGCAGAACCCCCGCTCCCTTACGGTCGCGGCCCGGATGGGATTCGGTTACGTTGTTTGTGGAGTTCGGGCGGCGCGCCAGCAGCGCCACAGCTCCTCGGCGTAGGGAACCACCATCAAGCCAAACACGGCGCCAAAAATCCCGGCGATGTAGTTCAGCGGCAGTGGAGGGCTTTTCAGCCGCAGCGTGAAACTCTGTGCCTGCTCGGCAAGACCGACCAGGACCAGGAATTGATCCCAGTGGAGACAAATGATCATCGAAGTGATCATGAACGGCAGCACGCCCAGGTAGCTGTGCAGATGACGCTCCACCGTAATGATCTCCCGCCGCGTTATGGCGTAACTCACGTCCCAGATGGCCACGGCTTCGTGCAGGAAGAAAGCCACGATCATGGTCAAGATCACCAGAGCATTGATGTCGAAAAACAGGCCCAGCATCATCGGGCCGCCGATCAGGCTCAGCAGCATCCAATGGATCAGCGCTTCGGTCAGGCCGCTGGTTTTCTCAATACGGGTCCGGCGATGACACAGGTAATCCACGAATCCGAGCAGAATCCAAAACGGAAGCACGAAGTAGAGAATGTAATTGCGGGTGATCAGGGCCGTGTCGGGCATGGGATTCTCCTTGTGAGTTCTTTGCTTCTCGACGCTGACTTCTGATCCTTTTTGCCCGCTTGCTTACGCGCGCGGCTCTGATTACTCCTTCCCCCTCACCTCTTCCGGCCACGGCTTGGGCAGCGGTTTGCGCGGCAGCGGCTCGGGGCGGTTCGCCGTGTGGTAGACGAACGTGGCGATGATCGCCGAGGCCTGCATCAAGTCGGCGGGCTGGATGCGGTCGTAGACGTCCATGTTGGAGTGCCAGGTGCGCGCGGTGTACTCGATGGGGTCCTGAATGAACTGGAAGCCGGGGATGCCCAACTCGTCGAACGAAAGGTGATCGGTGCCGCCGGTGCGGCGGCTGGCGAGCGTGGTGGCGCCGAGATCGCGGAACGGGGCTAACCAGGAGTCGAAGATTGGGCGCACCATGTCGTTTTCCTGCAGGTAGACGCCGCGAATCTTGCCGGTGCCGTTGTCGAAGTTGAAATAAGCGGAGACCTTGGCGTGCTCGGGTTTCAGTTGCATGGACTCGACGTCGCCGAAATGCTTCTTGACGTAGGCGCGGGAGCCGAGCAAACCTTCTTCCTCGCCGCCCCAAAGGACCAGGCGGACGGTGCGTTCCAGGGGCAGGTTGAGCGTTCTGAGAATTCGCATGACTTCCAGCATAACGGCGCTGCCGGCGGCGTTGTCGGTGGCGCCGGTGCCGCCCGCGTAGACCGAATCGAGATGCGCCCCGATGAGAACGAGCTCATCGCGCTTGCTGCCGCCGGGAATTTCCGCGACCACGTTCAACGAGTCGAGCGTGTCCTCGTGAAACTGCGCGCGGACCTCGGCTTCGAGACGCACGGGAACCTTCTCCTTGACGAGGCGCACGATGCGGTTGTAGTGCTCCGGCGTCAGCGCGATGGACGGCGGCGGGGCCACCGCGTCGGAACGGTAGGAAGCCACCACCGGCGGGAAGACCGTGCCGCCGTCGCCGTCGCGCGCCGGATAGACGATCAGCCGCGCGCCCTCGTCCACCAGAAACCGGTTGAAACGATTTTGCAGCTCGCGGCGCTGCTCGGCGAAGACGCGATTGACGTAGCGCGGCGCGTAGGCGTTGAAGCGGCGGCGCTCCTGCGGATCGGCCGGGCGCACCGGGTTGCGGTAATCAATCTCGATCGGCTCGAGCGGATCGGGCAAGGCGGCGCGGTCGGAGAGGTCGTTGGCGCTCAGCCGCCGCATGGCGGCCGTTTCCTGCGGCTTGACTTCCGGCGGAAACGCGATCAGCACAATCTGTCCGCGCAGCTTGCCCTTGTATTCCTTCATGTACGCTTCCACTTTGGCGAGGTAGCGGTCGTAGTCCTGATCGCGCTCCAAGGGCGCGAGCAGCGGCGTTCCGGCGACGGCGCCGTTGGTGCCGGGCGTCCAGGCGAGCGGCACGCCGATCAGCGGCGAGTACTGCGGCTCGGCCAGGTGCGCCGAGAAATGGCTGGTGGACCAGCCGCGCCCGTAGGGCCCCCAGGTCTCTTTGGCGGCGTTGGCCAGCCCCCACTTCTTGGCCTGCCCCACCACCCAATCGGCTGCCGCGTAGAATCCCGGCGAGTTGGTCAGACGCGGCCCGTGCACGTCCGTCAGGTAAAACATGTGTTGCATGACCTGGGAATTCTTGAGCGCCTCCTCGCGGATGCGGTGCACCACCGCGAGATCCGGGCTGTCGCCGCCGCGCTGCGCAATGCCGCCGGAAACGAAGAAAAGAAGAATCCCGACGCCTGCCAATGCCAACTTTTTCATCCCGCGCCTCCTCAGAAAATCCTTGACGGAGAAACCGCCATCTGCCTTAGATATCTTTCTCTCTGTACCAGAAGTATACACCGATCAATGCACCGCCAAGGTGTGCGAGAGAGGATACGTTGCTAAGACCCACAATTTGTTCCCAGCTTCCGATAATCTGGAGAATGATCCAGAGAATGAAAGCAAATAGCGCGCTCACAGGGATTACGTAGAGTCGCAGCAGGGAGATTCCAATGCGCGCCTTCGGGAATCGCAGCGCGTAGAAGGCGATGACGCCGGAGATTCCGCCGCTGGCTCCGATGCTCGGAGTGTCGGAGGCAGGACTGGACAGGATATGCAGCACGTCCCCCGCTAGCGTGGCCAGCAGCAGAAGCTTCCAGTAAAGGCCGATTCCCAGGTAGTCTTCGACATTGTCGCCGAATACCATCATGAAATAGACGTTGCCCAGCAGGTGGAAGAAGTCCGCATGGAGAAAGAAGGAAGTAAGAAAGGTCACGCCTCCGTAGCGCCAGAATTCAGCCGGAATCAAGGCGAAGACTTGAACGGCGGCTTCCAGGTTAAACAAGCCGAAGAAACCGGAAAGACTGATCGCGCAAAGGGTGACGCTCAACCCCCAGGTCAGCAAGGGCCGATCCCGCAGCGAGGCGCTCTCGGTTTCGACCGGCATGCCCAGGAACACGGGAATCCACTTCCAACTGCTGTCGAGAACCCGTTGTGATCTTTCGGATTTGCTCCTGCGCTGGTGAGTTTGGGAGATGGTTTTTCGAAGGCCGGCTCGATAGCTCCTTTCGCTTTTCCTGTCTCTTCTACGGGCTGCTACGGTAGGCATCTGCCCATATTCCGCAGGGTCAAACCACACCAGCTTGCAAGGCCTGCACACATCGAGGACGACGGCCTTTTCTTCCACAGGGAGATGCACGATTGCCATCGGATGGCGGCATACGGGGCAGCCACGGCCCGGCTCTCCTTCAGGGGCAGCCGACCACAGCTCATCGACCGTTTCTTTGACAATATGCTTTTGCAAAACGGAAGAACTGATGGCGCGGCTGGCGCACGATGGGCAAGTCCAGACAAGATCCCGCTGCGCCTTACCCCGGATTAAGCGGCTTTGACAATTGGGGCAAGGGAACATGTTGCCATTCCTTGGCGCCCGAATGTGCAATTTCTGGAGACGTTCGCCGGAATCATACCACCGGAGAGAAAAAACAGCCTAGCAATTGGCGCGGCAATTTACAGGGGTGAGTTGCGCCGATACAATCGTACTTGCTCCCAGATGGGTTTATAGGAAACCCCCTGAAGGGGCTTGGGAACAAAGTTCTGCTTTCAAGAACCCAGGCGTAAACGCCTGGGCTAGTGGAAAAGGGACAAGGAAAGCTGTCCGATGCGGAAGAGTTCTTTGCTTGACGAATACGCTGCGCTGAAGCCGGCCGTAATGGACTACCACGGCTGGGAAATTCCGGCTTCGTTTGGTTCGGTCGAGGAAGAATGCCGGGCCTTGCATCGCGGCGCGGGATTGGTAGACCTCTCGCACCGGGGAAGGCTGCTGGTGCGCGGCGAGGATGCGCCGCGCTTCCTGCATGGGATGGTCACGAACGAGGTCAAGGAGCTCGCGGTGGGGCACGGAAATTACGCTTTCGTGCTCGACCCCAAAGGCCACATCCTGGCCGATGTGCGCGTACTGCGGCTTGACGCACAGAGCTATTTGCTCGACTGCGAGCCGCAGCTTCTCGAAGTCATCCGGAAGCAGCTTGACCACCACATCATCGCCGACGCCGTGGAGCTCGAAGACCAGAGCGCGCAGCTCGCCTGCGTCGCCGTCGAGGGTCCACGGGCAGGCGAGTTGATCGAGCGCGCCGCAGGCGTGGCGGTTCCGCCGCTGCGCCCGTTCGAGCACATCTATTTTGAGGGCACTGCGGTGCGCCTCGTACGGGCTTCGGCGAGCGGAGCGGACGGTTACCTGCTTCTGGGCTCGCCGGAGAAAGCAGCGGAGTTCTGGCGGAAAGCATTAGGATTGGCCACAGAGACACAGAGAACACTGAGGAAAT
>CAYWWM010000213.1:0-5537 GCA_964461735.1 uncultured Solibacteraceae bacterium
CGACAAAGTTCGTGCGATGCACTCCGTAGAGCCACGACGTCCGGAGCACGGCGTGGCCCGCGCCGTTGCCGTTCGGGCCACTGCCGTTCGTGCCCAAAGTCTGCCGCTCGCCCTCCAGCTTGCTGCGGCCGTAGACACTCACGGGGCCGGTCGGGTCGTCTGCCTCGTACGCTTCCTGCTTCTCGCCGTCAAACACGTAGTCGGTGCTGATGTAGAAGACGCGGCCGCCTGCCTGTTCCGCCGCCCGGGCCACGTGCCCCGCTCCGCGCGCGTTCACGGCGAAGGCGCGCTCCGGATCGGTCTCGCAGCCGTCCACGTCCGTGAAGGCCGCGCAGTTCACCACCAGCTTCGGGCGCCACTCGCAGAAGATCCGCCGGACTGCCGCTTCGTCGGCGATGTCGCACGCCCGGCGGTCGAGCGCCAAAACTTCATGGGCGGGGCGCAGCACGGTCGCCAGGTCCTGCCCCAGCATTCCACCCGCTCCTGTAATCGCAATCCGCATCCCGAACCGGCGTCCCTTCCGCCCTGGGAGTATAAACGAGAACTCGGCGCCGCCGAAAACGGCTGCCGGAAGGCGCGGCGCTCCCGTCTGACGCGCAATGTCAGGCAACTCCCGGCAAGCGGACCACCTCGCAGAGCTCGGCCAGGCAGTCTGCCTTCTCGCCGGCGGGCAGGAAAGAGGCGCGGAAGGAATTCTCCGCCAGGCGCGTCAACTCCCCCCGGCCAAAGCCGAAGGTGCGATGCGCCAGGAGATATTCCTGATTCAGATCGGTCCCAAACAGCGCCGGATCATCGGAGTTGAGCGTCACCAGGAGCCCCGCGTCGAAGTAGCGGCGCACCGGATGCAGCGTGGCCTCGCGCAAGCATCCGGTCCGGACGTTGCTGGTCACGTTCAGCTCTACGGGAACTTGCTTCTCCGCCAAATGCTGCACCAGTTCCGGGTCGCCGGCCGCGGTCAGGCCATGGCCGATGCGCTCGACGCCGAGCACCCGCAGCGCGGCCCAGACCGATTCCGGCCCTGCCGTCTCGCCCGCGTGGGCCACCAGCCGCAAGCCTTCGCTGCGGGCGTAGGCAAAGACATCACCGAAGAGCTCCGCCGGGGCGCGCCGCTCGTCGCCGCCGATGCCAAATCCGATGACGCCCCGGTCCTGCAGCGCCACGGCCGCCTGCGCCACTGTGCGCACGTGGTCTGTCCCAAAATGCCGCACCGCATCGAAAATCCACTGCGCGCGAATGCCGCAGTCCTGCCGCGCCCGCAGGTATCCCGCTTCGATCCCTTCCATCAAGCTGGGCAGGTCCTGTTGCTTCCACAGGATCACGCCTGCCGAAACCGAGACTTCGGCGTAGTGCACGTTCTGCTCCGCCAGCCGCCGCAGGGCGTTATAAGTAATCAGCTCGTAGTCTTCCGGCTCCTGGAGGTGCTGGCAGACCACCTTGAACGCGCCGAGAAAACTCGTGAAATCCCCTGTCTGATAGACCGCTTCGAGCGCCGCCCGGCCTGCCTCGAACAGCGGCGTTCGCCGCCGCTCCGCAAGCGTCCAGAGCGTCTCGGGGTCCACCGTGCCTTCGAGATGCAGATGCAGCTCGGCCTTCGGAAGACGGGCAATGTACTCTTCGATCGAAGACATGGCAAGAACCGTGACGAGTGATAAGTGACGAGTGACAAGTGACCGGAGACAAGCCTGAAACTCGTCACTCGTCACTTACCCTTATCTCTTCGTTTGGCCGCGGACCGCCTTCTTCACTTTCTTCTTCATCGAGCCGCGCGGCACGGTTCGATTGGGCTTGGGCGGCTGCTTGCCGCGAGCCTCCCGCTTCAGACGTTTGCGTTCGGCACGGTCTTTGATTTTTCTTGTGTCCATACGGTAAAAGAACCTCAGAGTTGTCTTAGAATTCGGACTGAGCGGCGCGACGACTGAGCTTTTAGCGGCCCGCCACGGTCATCTCCTCCACCTGGAGTGTAGGCGAAGCGACGGCGCCCCGGAATTCGAGATCGCTTCCAACCATGCTGATCCCGCGCAGCAGGTCGCCGAGGTTGCCCGCCACAGTGACTTCGTGGACCGGGTACGCCAGCTCTCCGTGTTCAATCCACAAGCCGGCCGCGCCGTGCGAGACGTCGCCCGTGACCACGTTCACCCCGAAGCCCATGAACTCCGTCACGTAAAAGCCGTTAGCAACAGAGCCGATGATCTGCTCGGGAGTGGCGGAGCCGGCCTCCAGAAAAAAATTCTTGGGACCGATGCCGGGATTGCCCGCCAGCCCGCGCGCCGCGTTGCCCGTGGTCTTCATCCCGAGCTTGCGGGCTGTGTAGCAGTTGAGCAGGTAGCTCTTCAAAACCCCGCGCTCGACCACGACGGTGCGTTCCATGCGCACGCCTTCGTCATCGAACGGCGCCGACCCGAAGCCGCCCGGCAGCGTGCCGTCGTCCACGATGGTGACCGCTTCGGAGGCGATGGTCTCGCCGAGCTTTCCGGCCAGGAACGACGCGCCGCGATAGATGGCGTCGCCGTTCAGGGCTTCGAGCAGGTTTCCGAGCAAGCTGCGCGCCGTGCGCTGATCAAAGACCACCGGCACGCGGCAGGTCGCGACTTTCCTCGCGCCGAGCCGCCGCACCGCGCGCTCGGCCGCCTTGCGCCCCACTTCCTCCGGCGGATCGAGAGCGGAAAACTTGCGCGAAACGCTGTACCAGTAATCGCGCTCCATGCCCAGCGTCCCCGACTCGCCGTTCGGATCCGGAACGGCCACGGGAACCACGGCGAGCGAGCACGACGAGCGCCGGTATTCCCCCAGAAACCCCTGCGAAGTGGCCAGAATCTTGCGCCCGTGCGCGGCGTCGAAGCTCGACCCCTCGGAGTTCTTGATGCGCGGATCGCAGGCGAACGCAGCCTGTTCGGCGCGGCGCGCCAGCTCGATCATGGGCGCGGCTTCGAGGCCGGTGACGTCGGCCGAGAACAAGTCGAGGTCGCCGGGATAGGCGCCCACTTCGCCCGGCTCCGGCAATCCGGCGCAGGGGTCCTCGGAAGTGACCCGCGCCGAGGCGATGGCGCTCGCAACCAGGCGCTCCATTCCTTGGCGCGTGAAGTCCGACGTGTAAGCGCTCGCCGTCCGCTGCCCGCAGAAGACGCGCAGCCCCACCGCCTTCGATCCGGCTTCCTTGAGTTGCTCGACCTCGTTGCAGCGCACCGTGGTCGAGAACTCGCTGCCCTCGCGCACAATGCAGTCGGCCGCCGTCGCGCCGCTCCGCATCGCGCTCGAGACCACATCGAAAGCAAATTGTTGTAAGTCGTTCATAAAAAGAACAGTGGATAGTGTTAGTGGATAGCTCTTGTCTTCCGCTACGCCGTACCCCCTTGCTGCGCGGCTCCGATTCTTGCTCGTCATTCGTCACTGGTCACTCGTCACTGCACCGGGACCCGCCGCTTCAACTCCTCAAACCAGTTCAGCACCACGTGGATCGGCGTCGCGGGCTGGCCTGAACCACCGGTTTTCAGCATCAGGAAGCGCTGGCCATCGGGGGGCCGGTCAGAGCCGGGAGCGTAAGCGACCGGGGGTTGCCGGTGCCGCAGAAGAGAACCCCCGCTTGCTGACGCGCGCGGCTCTGACTACCGCACCGGAACCCGCCGCTTCAGTTCCTCAAACCAATTCAGCACCACGGAGATCTGCGTAGCGGGCTGCACCTCTTCAGCGGCTTTCAGCATTAAGAACCGCTGGCCATCAGGAGTGACGTCGTAGAAGGGAAGGCCGGCAGGGCCGTTGACATACTGTCCTTCAAAAAGCAGACGCGGTTTGCCAGCGCTGAAGGTCGGCTGTGTTGTTGTATCTACCGCCATCATCTTGTTGCCGCTACGATAAAAGAGTTCTCCATTTCGCGCCCAGATCGGCTCGGTGCCGCCTTCGGTTGAAATTTGCCACTTCCCGCCGGGTCCGGGATACGGCTGCACATAGACCTCGAACCGACCCGATTCATTGGATATATAGGCCAGCCAGCGGCCGTCTGGGGAGAAGGTTGGTCCCGCTTCCTCAAACGGGGTTTGGTGAAAAGACCGTGGCTTGAGGTCCGGTCCAGAGCTTGCCGAAGAGCCCCCTTCCAGCGGGAGCACCCAGATATCTCGGCTGTCCGGTTTCACTTCGTGGAATGCCAGCGTACGGCCGTCCGGCGACCAGGAGCCGACACTCAGTAAGTTTTGGTTCGTCGTCAGACGCTCTTCCGACCCACTGCCATCCGCCGATTTCCAGTACAGACCTGGTGGGCCTTCTCCGGGGCTGGCTTGGAACGTCACTCGCTTTCCGTCAGGCGTCCAGGCAGAAAACAGACTGCTACTTGTCTGGAACGTGAGTCGGCTCAACGTATCGCGCCCGATGTCATACAACCACACACTCCCCTGGCTTAGGACGGCGATCCGCCGGCCATCGGGCGAGAGCCGCGGGCCGCCATAGTCCCGCTGCGGCGCAGCCAATGTCTGGCCAGTTCCCTTTCGATCTACCCAGATCAACCTACTTTGATCCCCAGAAAAACTCCCCGGGACGTAGGCGAGTGCTCCCAGATTGGAAACGCTAAATTGCGCGGAACCAGACCCTGTTGCCATCACTCCCTCGAGGATGGGCACGGCAGGGCCGGACATCTCCAAGCGCTCCAAGTCAAAGGGCGCTGCCATTAGCGTACCCGTCCGCGCGAAGACCAAGTGTCCGGTGGGGACGTAATGCGGCTTCGTGCCGCCTTGCACCAGAACCTTCCGTACGCCGCTCGGAAACTCTTGAACCACAATTTGTGCGGTGTCCCAGGTCCTGCCAAGGGCGCGGGAAGCGAACAGGACCGCTCTGCCGCCGGGCAAAAACTCCGGCCAGTGGTGGCTGAATTCGCCGCTCAGAACAGTAGTGAAAGGTTCCGGAGTTCCCCCGGTTGCCGGAACTTGCAGAAGAGGACCATTCAGTAAGAAGTGAAAGACAATCGTGTCGTTCGATCCCCAGGCTGCGCCGATATTCGCTTCGTTTCCTGGAGCGCCAGACACCGTCACAGCCGTGCCCCCATTGATCGAGACTTTCTTTAGCGCGGTTTCATCAAAAAATCCGATCCACTGGCTGTCCGGAGAAAAGAAGGGACTCTGTGCACCTTCGGTTCCCGAGATCGGCCTGCCTTGCAGGCTATCCAACGCACGCAGGAAAAGCTGTCGGTCTCCGCTAGCGGTTGCTCCGACATACACAAGCTGGGCGCCGTCGGGCGAGAGCGCCACCGCGGGAGACGCTAGGCCCGCCAGTCGCTCATTCGGCGAGAGCGGGATCGCAAGACGAGCCACCGGCCCAGAAGGCGGAGTCTGCGAGGGTTTCAGCTTCCAGCCAGCAAGACCGGCAATCAGTGCGCTCGCAAGGACCGCAGCGGCCCAAGGCCTCGCCCGCCGCCAGGTCTTTGCGGCTGGCTTGATCTCGGCAACCGCTGCGATTGGAGCTTGTCCACCGCCCTGCGTGATCCACTTCAACTCATCCGTCACGTCGCGGGCGGATTGCCAGCGGTCTTCGCGGTCTTTGCGCAGGCATTTCTT
>CAYWWM010000214.1:0-5530 GCA_964461735.1 uncultured Solibacteraceae bacterium
TTTCGCGGCCAGATGGACGCCGACTACTTTCCCGTGCTGCTCTCCGACATGCTGCCGATACGGATGGCCGTGCTGGCGCCCCTCGACACGCGCATTCAGTTCATCGCGGAAGGGACCGCCGATCTGTTCGTTGGCGCGCGCACGCCGAACACCTCCTTCGGCGCGGAAGACCCCGTGGATCTGACCCTCGGCTTCCGCGTGCACGTGACGCGATATTTTCATCTGAGCGCCGCCTACCGCCGCAACCTCAACCAGGACAACAGCGACAAGAACGGATTCGTGTTCACGGCGGGATATAACTACGGAGCGCCGCCGGCGGATGTGCGGCCTACGCCGCCGACCCTGACCTGCTCGGGCGATCCGACGCAGATCAACGCGGGCCAGCCGGTGCGCCTGACGGCCATGGGAGTCTCCGCCACCGGAGCGCCGCTCACTTATATGTGGACCACGACCGGCGGAACGATTCAAGGAACCGGGCCGATGGTCACGCTCCAGACCACCGGGCTTGCCCCGGGGACTTACACGGCGACGGTGCGGGCGACCGAGGCCGTCGGAGTCACGGCCGATTGCAACGTGACCATCACGGTGCGCCAGCCGCCGCCGCCTCCTCCTCCGCCTCCGCCGCCTCAGCGGCCCCCGACGGTGAGCCTCACGGTGAATCCGCCTCGTGTGCAGGTCGGCGGAGCCGTCAACGCCGTAGCCACAGCGAACAGTCCCGACGGCCGGCCGCTGACCTATCAGTGGACCGTCACGCCGCAGGGACAAGTGCAGGGGACCGGCCCCAACGTCCGGATCGACACCACGGGCCTGCCGCCGGGCAACTATACGGTGCGGGTGCGTGTGACCGATGACCGCGGCCTGAGCGCCGAGGCCGCCGCGCAGTTTGCGGTGGACGCTCCGCCGCCGCCGCCGCCTCCTCCGCAGGTCTCGAAGCTCGATGAGTGCCTGTTCCGGCGGAATTCGGCGCGGGTGGACAACGTCTGCAAGGCCAAGCTCGACAACGTCGCGCTGCGCCTCATGAGCGAGCCCGACGCTACCCTCGCCATCGTGGGCTACTCGGAGTCGAACGAAACCAATGTCGCACAGCTCGCCCAGAACCGGGCCAACAACGTTCGGACCTACCTAACGATGGACAAGGGGATCGCGGCCGGACGGCTCGACGTCCGGACGGGCCGCGGCGCGGTTGGCGCCGAGTACCGCCGCGTGGACCTCCACCTGGTGCCGCGCGGCGCCACCTTCACCGGCGCCAGCGTCTTCGCGCCGGTGGATGCCAAGCCAGTGATCGCCGAGAGCGAAGCGCCCAAGCCGGCTGAGCCGGTGGCGGCTGTTCCAGCCGCAGGGCGAAAGCTCCGGGGTTGAGCCAGCGGCCCTCCGGGTTGCCCGGATCCAGGGCGTCGAACGCGGTTGAAGTCCGGAACGGTTTCGCCGGTGACGTTCGGGGGCGGGCGGCAAATAGCACGCCCTACCCCTGGCCACCGGGTGAGAGTTCGGCCGTCGAGCGCTGGAGCTTGGTTGCGGAATTTGGGCTTCTTCCAGCCGCGCTTGACCTCAACGGTCATGCCCGGCGCTGTCAGGAAGCCCACTCCTTCCAGGCGCGCGCCGCTGCGGCTGACGTCCACCGAGTAGGCGGTTTGCGAAAAGGGATTGCCGTTCGGGTCCGCGCCGTAGACCCAGACGCGAACCGATGCTGGCTGCGCGACTCTTTCTGCCGCTTGATGCGATGCTGCTCGACGACCTGGCGGGCGCTGCGGTCCGCTTCCGAGGAAAGCCATTGCAGCGTTTCACGGACTTCCAGCAATGGCGCAATCGTCCCACGAGTCCCAATTTCGCGCGCAGGTTTCTTTTCGGTAACGACTATCGAGCGGCGCCAGACCGCTACCGCCCCTGGGGCATTTGCGGCAACTCGGTTTTGCGGAGGTTGGGCGGCAAGGTGAAGAGCGCCGCATCGAGCGGGCGCTGCTCGGCGCTCTGCAAGACCCATTCCGACGACGGACGCCCTCCTTCATACAAGATCGTTTGCACCGGGAAGCCGTCAATCTGGTTCATCGCGTTCGGGGCCGACCAGCCGCCGCTTTGCGGGGCGATGCGGCGCATCGGCTCGTAGAATTCGGCCAGGGCTTTGAAGGTTTCGAAGGCCGAAGGGTCGAGCTGCAACTGCGCCGGCGGCGCGGCGCAGACTTCGCTGCTGACCTGACCGTTGGTCAGGATGTCGTACTTCTTGCAGGTGAACTGCCCCACCGTGCCGCTGCTGGCTTTGTCGCGCACGGTGATCTGCGGCGGCGCCGCCGCCGCCCCGCCCAGGCGCCCGCGCATCATCTGCTCCATCATGGCGCGCTGCTCCGGCGGGACCTGGGCCATAGCCTGCTGCATCTGCTGCATCATGGCCTGCATCTGATTGGCCATGGCTTCGATCTGCGCCTTGGTGATTTCCAGGTACGAGTTGCGCGCCAGATCGGCCATCTGCATGACCTGCCTGGCATGGTCGAAGATCACCACGTACTTCCCCGAGCCCGGAGCCTCGCCCTCGACGCGCAGCTTGCCCGCATCAATGTAGATCGTCACCGACTGCCGCGACTGATTGTTCCCCACGGCCCGCTCGACCTGCTGAATCACCGTCCCGGCCTGTGCCTGCCCCGCCAGGCAGCCGAGCAAAGCCCAGAGACTTGCGCGCGATAACCAGAGTTTCATTTTGCCCCCCCTGAAGAGTTCCGTCTTTCCGATCACGGTCCTATGTTACGGGGAAGACCCGATGAGGTCAACGAGAAGCTGCCTCTCTTGCTCTCTTGGGGTTTCGCTAGCTCTTTTCCTGGATTGGCGGCAAGAGACGGCTGCCGTGCACGACAGCCAGCACCCAAACCCGATTCCTCTCCTGCGCATACCTGTAAACGACCCTGTATGGTGAAACGATCACTTCCCGGTAGGGACTGCCCAGAAGCTCCGGCACTCGGCGGCCGCTTTCGGGAAACGTTCTCAAGCGCTCCACAGAGCCTCTCACCCGACGAACCACAGTCGCCGCATACTGCTTCGAGTCCTTGGAAATGAATGCGTGGATTTGCCGCAGGTCTTCGACGGCGGGGGCGGTCCAGGTTACTTCAGCCACTCCTCACTCCGTCTGACCACTTCTTCGTGGGAGAGAACGTTCCCCGAGTCCACTGCGGACTCAGAGGCTTCTAATTTCTGCCGGAGGTACAAACGATAGATCAGTTCGTCGGCGTCAATCTCCTCCGGCATATCGCGCAGGAGATCCAAAACATCGGTTTTTTTCATTCTGCCTTCCTCGCAAGGGCGCCGCGCCGGAAATACCAGCCCTATGTTACGGGGGAAGACCGACGAGGTCAACGTCGCAGCCAGGGTCAAACGAAAACCCTGGCAAAAAACCCCTGGCAAAAAGCCCCCGGCAAAAAGCCCCCGGCAAAAAGCCCCCGGCAAAAATCGGGAGCAACACGCGGCTCAGCCATGCTAAGATAGCTGCGTAGGCGCAACCCAATTCCACCAGGGAGGGCAGCATGTTTCGATTCGCACGACTTTTGGCAATCGCGGTGTTTTGCGCTGGCGCCACGGTCTCCGTTTGGGGGCAAGGCCAGCAGAACAACAGGGCGCGGGAGGCGGCCGCTCTCCCCGAGGGCGAGGGCAAGGCGATTGTGAGCACCGTGTGCATTGCCTGCCACGGCGTCAATCTGATCACCGGCTCGGCCGGCTACACGCAAGCGCAGTGGCGCGAGCTCTTCTCGAACATGATCGAGCTCTCCGACGCGCAGGCGACGAGCGTGTCGCAGTACCTCGCCACGAACTTCCCGCCCAAGCCGGGGCGCGAGCCCGTGCTGGTGCCGGGCCCCATCGAGGTCGCGTTCAAGGAATGGGCCGTGCCGACCAAGGGTCAGCGCTCGCGCGATCCGGACGAAGCGCCGGACGGCGCCATCTGGTGGGCCGGGCAGTATAAGAGCCTCACCGGACGGCTCAATCCCGCCACCGGCGAGATGAAGGAGTTCCAGCTCCCGGACGGCTCCCGTCCGCACAGCATCATCAGCGACAGCAGCGGCAACATCTGGTACATGGGCAACGGCAACGGCACCGTCGGGCGCCTCACGCCTTCGACCGGCGAGATCAAGGTGTATCCTCTCAATGATCCGAACGCCCGCGACCCGCACACCCCGATCTTCGACCAAAAAGGCATCCTGTTCTTCACGCTGCAGAACAGCAACATGATCGGGCGCCTGAATCCCGCCACCGGCGACATCAAGCTGGTGACCGTGCCCACGCCCGACGCCGACCCCTACGGCATTGACGTGGATTCCAAGGGCACGCTGTGGATCGCCTATAACGGCTCCTACAAGGTGGCCAGCATGGACCCGAACACCATGGCCATCAAGGAGTGGGAACTGCCGGATCAGCGCACCAGGGTGCGGCGGCTGGCCGTGGACAGCAACGACATCATCTGGTGGTTGAATTCGTCGCTGGGCCGGCTGGGACGCCTCGATCCGAAGACGGGAGCCATCCAGCAGTGGGATTCGCCGAGCGGCCAGGACTCGCAGCCCTACGCCATCACCATCATTGACGATGTCATCTGGTACAACGAGTCGCGGCGGCGGCCCGACGCGCTGGTGCGCTTCGATCCCAAGACCGAGCGCTTCCAGAGCTGGGCCATCCCCTCGGGCGTCGGCACGCTCCGTCACATGCGGGCCACGCGCGACGGCAACCTGCTGATCCACCAGACCAGCACCAACCGCATCGGCCTCGTTACCGTCGGCAAGGGAGCCGCCGGCGGCGGCCGGTAGCGCCCGTTGGCCCGTGAGAGCCGCGGCCTACTCGAATCGAAACATGGAGCGGGACCCTCTCGATCTTTGAGGGGGCGCGAGGTTGCAGCTTAGGCTGCCCGAGCGCCTCCGCCGCCCCCCTACTTATAGTAACTGGGTTGAGCGAATGGTGAAAATGCTCTAGAACCGCCTTGTAGAGGGCGACTGAGGGCATGGCCGCGCCCTGATGATCTATACAAAAGTAAAAACCGCGCTAAGATGAAAACCGGATGGGATAGAGCAGGTTTTCAGCGGGGGTAAGCCTGCAAAGAATGCCGCCTTCGCGGGGTGGCTCACTCGTTCTCGAGCTGGCGGTCAATCTGGGCGCGGTACTTCTCGACCACGGCCGCGGGGACTTCGGGCGGGACAGAGGATTTCGCAACCGGCTCGACGGACTCCCCGGCGGGTTCCTCGCCCGACGCGCCTTTCTTCCAGCGCCACAAGACGTAGCCGACGGCTCCGCCGCCGAGGAGCAGCCCGGCGAACGGCATGATCCAGGCCATCCAGGCGAAGCCCTCGCGGGGCGGCTCCGGAAGAATCTTGGGGCCGTATTGATCCACGATGACCTGGAAGGCTTCTTCTTCGGTCTTGCCCGCCGCCAGCGCCGTCCGAATGGTCTTGCGGATGTAGGTGGCCGAGGGGCAGTCCAGGTGATTGCAGCCCAGGATCATGTAGCCGCAGGAGCCGCACTGGCAGAGCAGGCGGTTCGAGACGCGGCGGAAGGCCGCTTCGTCCAC
>CAYWWM010000215.1:0-5527 GCA_964461735.1 uncultured Solibacteraceae bacterium
CATCCGCGCGTCTTCGCCGCCGGGGACGTGGCCGCGGTCGTGAATCATCCCCGCGAGAAGGCGGGCGTCTTCGCCGTGCGCCAGGGGAAGCCGTTGGAGGAGAATCTTCGGCGCGCGCTCGACGGAGAGCCGTTGCAGCCCTTCATCCCGCAGACGAAATTCCTGGGGCTGATCTCGACCGGCGACCGCTACGCCATCGCCTCGCGCGGCAACTGGTCGCTCGAAGGCCGCTACGTCTGGACCATCAAGGATTGGATTGACCGGCGGTTCATGGAGAAGTACCAAGTCCCGCGCAGCCGCAACGAAAGAGCGACCCGCTAGGGCTGGCTGAGGGAAAGCTTGGTGATCGGCAGGGCCTCGGCCTCCAGCCGAGAGAGGTTCACGATCTGGCTGGCATGATCAATGTCAATGCCGACCAGATGTCCCTCAGAATCGAAATCCAAGACGACCCCTGGCGCCACCTCTTGGGAAGCGGCGCTGACTTTCTCGGATAGGTCTATATAGAGAGAATCCGTGTCGGAGTAGTAATGAAACTTCATTCCGCTTTCTCCCGAAAGTTGCGGTCGGGGAACGCGTTCAGAACCGTCTCGCCGTCCGCGAGGGTTATCACCCGCAAGTATTTTCCCAAGCTGGGTATCCGTTTCACTCACCAAGCCCCTACGGATTGTGGTTTGCTCATAGAGAATCTGGATGATATTGCGATCCGGTGAGTCAAGCGTATACCCAGCTTTCCCAATTCGGCAATGAAAATCCAATGCCGGATTCTCCCGTCCGGCTGAATCTCTCGTTGGGCTGGTCTTTCAACAGCCCACTCACACCACTCTCGCCTGATGTAGGGCGCTTTCGCAGCACCTGTTCTTCGAAGTACGGAACAGTCTTCATCTGCTATCCGCGAAAGCGGCCGCCCGATCACTCCGCGCCCTTGCCGCGCTTGTCGCGCTGCTCGCGCAGGACGGCTTTGCGGCTGAGCTTGATCTTGTTCCCCTCCACGTTGATGACCTTCACCAGCACCTGGTCGCCCTCTTTGAGCTCATCGCGGATGTCGCGGATGCGGTGCTCGGCGACCTCGCTGATGTGCAGCAGGCCGTCGGTGCCGGGGATGATCTCGACGAAGGCGCCGAACTCGACCAGGCGCACGACCTTGCCGAGGTAGGTTTTGCCGATCTCGGCGACCGCGGTCAGGTCCTGGATGATCTGGATGGCCTTTTTGGCCGAGGCTTCATCGGCGGAGGCGATGTTGACCTGCCCGTCGTCCTCCACGTCAATCTTCACGCCGGTCTGCTCGATGATGGAGCGGATCATCTTGCCGCCCGGTCCGATCACGTCGCGAATCTTGTCGGTGGGGATCTTCATGCTGTAGATGCGCGGCGCGTAGGGTGAGATCGCCGTGCGGGGCTCGGGAAGCGTCGCGGTCATGGTCTCGAGGATTTGCAGCCGGGCCTTGCGGGCCTGTTCGAGGGCCTCGGTCATGATGGCGGGCGTGATGCCGCCGACCTTGATGTCCATCTGCAGCCCGGTGATGCCGCGGCTGGTTCCCGCCACCTTGAAGTCCATGTCGCCGTAATGGTCTTCCGCTCCGGCAATGTCGGTGAGGATGGCGTACTGGCCGCCCTCGATCACCAGGCCCATGGCGATGCCGGCCACCGGCGCCTTTAGTGGAACGCCCGCGTCCATCAGAGCGAGCGTTGCGCCGCACACCGTCGCCATGGAGCTCGAGCCGTTCGATTCGAGGATGTCGGAGACGACCCGGAGCGTGTAGGGAAAGACCTCCTCGTCGGGGATCATGTTGAACAGAGAGCGCTCGGCGAGGGCGCCGTGGCCGATCTCGCGCCGCCCCGGCCCGCGCAGGAACCCCACTTCTCCGACGCTGAACGGCGGGAAGTTGTAGTGCAGCATGAACCGCTTGTGGCCTTCGCCCAGGAGGGAGTCGAGGCGCTGCACGTCGTCGGAGGTGCCCAGCGTGGCCGTGACCAGCGCCTGGGTTTCGCCCCGCGTAAACAGGGCCGAGCCGTGCGTCCGGGGCAGGAAACCGACTTCGCAGGTGATCGGACGGATCTGATCAAAGGCGCGCTGGTCGGGCCGCCGCTTGTGTTGCAGCAAGGTCTCGCGGAAGATGCGCTCTTCGAGCAGGCCGAAAATCCCCTTGACCGCCTTCAGCTTGGCCTCGTCGGCTCCCTCGTAGGACGCCAGCAGCTCTTTCTGCAGAGCTTCCACGCGGCGCTGGCTTTCCAGCTTCTCGTAGCGCGAGGTGTCGAGCGCCTCGGTGAGCCGGGGGCGCCATTGGCCGGAGATTTCCTGCAGCAGCGCCTGGTCGAGCGTCGGGGGCACGACCGGCCGCTTCTGGATTCCCATGCGCGCGTAGAGGTCCTTGAGCGCCGCCACGATCCGCTTGCAGGCGGCGTGGCCGAACTGAATGGCGTCGCCGACGATCTCTTCCGAGACCTCCTGCGCGCCGGCCTCGACCATCACGATGGCGTCCTCGGTGCCCACCACCACGATGTTGAGCAGGCTCTCGCTCTTCTCCGCGTAGGTGGGATTGAGAACCAACTGCCCGCCCACCAGCCCGACGCGGACCGCGCCGAGCGGAGTATGGAAGGGAACCTCGGAGAGGTAGAGCGCCGCCGAGGCCCCCACGATGCCGACTACGTCCGGGTCGTTCTCGCTGTCGGCCGAGAGCACCATGGCGATCACTTGCGTCTCGCAGCGGAAGCCGTCGGGGAAGAGCGGCCGCACCGGCCGGTCAATCATCCGGCTGGTGAGGATTTCTTTCTCCGAGGGACGGCCCTCGCGCTTGATGAAGCCTCCAGGAATCCGCCCCGCGGCGTAGGTATACTCGCGGTAATCCACGGTCAGCGGGAAGAAGCTGACTCCTTCGCGCGGCTCCTGATTGGCCGTGGCCGTGACCAGCACCACGGTGTCGCCGTAGCGCACCAGGGCCGAGCCGCCGGCCTGTTTCGCCAGACGCCCCGTTTCAAGCGTCAGTTTCTGTTTTCCGATCTCAATGCTTTCTTGATAAACCATCATTCCTCCAAAAATCTCTTTTCGCGCTCCCGTCCCTGAGGAACAGGAGTCGCCGTGGGATGCAGCGCGCGGGGAAATGGTTTGTGTCCCGCTGGGGCCGTCCGGATTCCAACCGGCGCACAGTGGCGCCCGCCTCGCTGCTGGGTTTGTATTGTGAAGTGAATCAAAAAACAAAGAAGGGAACATTCCACAAGCGGATTGACCGGAATCCGCGCTCTCGGTCGAAGACTCGATTCCCGGCGAGCCGCTCTTGCCCCCGCCGGGGGCGTCTCGGACTCGCTGTTTCGTGCAACCGCGCGCCTGTGTGCCGAGCCTTGGTCAGCCACTCTCGCTAGCGACGGATTCCCAAGCTCTGGATGACTTGCTTGTAGCGGTCTGCGTGACGATGCTTCAAGTAGTCCAGCAGGCGCCGCCGCCGATTCACCATCATCAGCAGGCCGCGCCGGGACGCGTGGTCTTTCTGGTGGAGCTTGAAGTGCTCCGTCAACTGCGAGATTCGCTCGCTCAATACGGCAACCTGTACCTCGGGCGAGCCGCAATCCTTGGCGTGCACCCGGTACTTGGCAATCACCGCCGACTTTGCTGCGCTACCCAGGGCCATCGGGGACTGTTCCTTTTCTCCTCTCTGTGTCTTTAGAACCATAACACAGGCGGCAGGGTCTGTAAAGGCGGGGAAAGCTGTGGGGGAAGTAAATCTCTCTGTGTAAAATTGCGCAGGGTGCAAGTTGGTTTTGGCTGGCAAGCGAAAACCAAGTCTCTGAATAGAGAGGAGCTTACACCCAGCACGCCCTCGCCGGCCTTCCTGCCGATTGATCTCCGCGATCGGAAGTGGGCTTCTCTGCCAAGAAGTGGATCTCCGAATTCCAGCTTGGTCCCAGCCAGGGAAAGGGGCTAGGCACGCTTCGGAGCAAGCGGAAGCGGAGCTGCAAGGCGCTCCGAACCTGCCGATGATCGAATCCCAGGTGGTGGGAATAATAGGGCGGCCCGGAGGGAATCTCGGCCAGCGGCCTGTCGGTAGGAGGCCTGCCGAAAGCTGCCCGCAGTATGTTCGCTGGGGTGGCGTCAAACGCGCCGCACCGCCGCGTCATGCGGAAGATCCCTTTCGCCAGCGCCGGCGGACCCACTTCAATGGGAACACCGATGATGGCCAGGCCGCCCGGGGCGAGCAGCCGGTGGAGTTCCCGCAAGACCTCTTCGGATTGCGCCGGCGGCAGATGCTCCAGGACCTCCAGGCAGAACACCGCATCCAGGCTCTCGCTCGGCAACGATTGCGTCTCCGCAAGGATCTGGACGGTGCGCAGTCCCACCAGGTTCTGCTCGGCCTCGGCTCGGAACTCCGCGGACGGCTCATAGCAGAAGATGGCGGCTTGGGGAAAGCGCCGCGCCAGAGTCTTCGAGAACTCGCCGTCCGCCGCTCCGAAGTCGGCCAGTCTCCGAACCCGAGCGTTCTCTGGCAGCAGGGCCGCGGCATCCCGGTATCGCCGCCGTTGGACAAACCTCTTCAGCGCACTCGGATCTTCTCTCGTGATTTCCGCATAGGTCAATTGGTAAGTGGAATTTGCGCAGAGTCCGCCGGACCAGACGGGAGCGGGAGCAGCCTACAGCCGCCGGCACATCGTGCTGGAGGGAGGCATGCCGGCGCAGCGGAAGGCTTCCGCCCGGCCTACCGTCACGAACGAGCAGGCGTTGTCCCGGCCCGTCTGGACGGCCTGCACTTCGTCCTCGCCGCGGACCGTCAGGCACTTGGTGCGCCCTTCGAACGCCACGCAGACCTCGCACTCCACGCCGCTGATCGAGAGCGTCTGATACAGGATCACCCCGAACAGCAGGACGGCGAACAGGATGCCGATGATGGCGGGCTTGGAGATCGGTCGGCGGATGGGATCCTCCTGAGGGGAGCAGGCGCCGCTGGCGCTTTTGGCGCCATGCTCTCCGTGCTATACTGCGCGCGGGCCGGCTGCCGCGCGGATGCCGTGCACCTTGAATGTAGCGAAACCGTGAATTTTGTCAACCAGGAATTTGAGGGCTCGGGATTCGGGACTCGGGACTCAGGCCAAAATCGGGATTCGCCACTCGGGACTCGGGACTCGCGATGCGGGACTCGATATAGCCAGGAGAGGTGAACAACCGATGCTGCACTCTGACACCACAGACTGCCGCCAGCACAGGCGCTATCTTGTGGCAGGGAAAGCGATTATATCCACACCCGCGGGTCGGCTGACAGTCAGTCTGCTATAATCGGCCCGCATCGTCGCTAAGTCGTTGTAAGCCGGAGGAGTTATGGCGGTGACCTCTTCCCAGCCGGTTACCCGGCTGTTGCTGGCCTGGCGGCAGGGGACGAGGCGGCGCTGGAGCAGTTGATCCCGGTCGTCTATCACGAGTTGCGTCGCATGGCCCGCCACTACATGGGCGGGCAGCGCCCCTCGCACACGCTGCAGCCGACCGCGCTGGTCAACGAGGTTTACCTGCGCCTGGTGGATTGCCAGTTGGTGAACTGGCAGAACCG
>CAYWWM010000216.1:0-5525 GCA_964461735.1 uncultured Solibacteraceae bacterium
CGCGCGTCCTCCGCGAGGCGTTTAACCACTGCGTGAAGGTTTCAGGATGGGGGGTTTGCGCCGCCGCGGCCGTCGCCATCGCAACACTGCCGAGGACGAAAGTACGACGATCCATCTGCGGCTCGAAGCTGGTTTCCTTGCGCGCCATCACAACGCTCCTGATTCGTGTTTACGGTAAGTTGGGGGACCCGTTTGGGGTGGAGGAACGTTCCGCGGACGGGCTGAGAATCGGCTGCCCACCCAATCACCGCAGCAGCTTCTCCAGATACACCTCATTGTGAAACCTGCCTGCCAGGCGGACGTGCTGCCGCGCCACCCCGATATCATCGAATCCCAAACTCCGGTAGAAATGAAGCGCCCGTTCGTTGTCAGCCAAGACATGAATGACGATCTTCGTATACCCGTTGCTCTCGGCGAAGCGGAAGGATTCCGCTGCCAGCAGCTTTCCAATGCCGCGCCCGCGAACGTCGCTGCGCAGCCACGTTCCCATTGTCGCAACATGGCTGGTGGAATCCGCCAGGTTCGAAAACAGATCAATGGACTGGACGCCCGCGATCTCCCCATCCATCGCAGCAACGTACAGAGCGCTGCGAGCGCCCAGGGAGGAAATGAAGCTTCTTTCCTCCTCCGCTGTAAACGGCTTGTCGAACAGGGTGAAGACTCCCTCCGCAATCACCGAATTCAAGACGGCAGCGACCTGCTCGGCGTCGTCAACTGTCGCCTTGCGGACCAGAGCGTTGGTCGCCGTCCACGCCACATTGCTCACGGCGATTACAGCCCCTTGTAGTTCCAGCGCAGCACGCGCATGCCGGCCGACTCGCCGAGGTAGATGTTGCCTTTCGAATCGGTGGCGATCGAGTGGATGTGGAAGAACTGTCCCACGCCGTGGCCGCCGTGCCCGCCGAAGAATCCAAGGACTTCGAGCGTATCGCGATTCAGAATCTGCACCTTCTTGTTGGTCCCGTCTGGCACGTAGAGGAAGCGCTGCTGCGGGTCGGCGGAGAAGGCAATGTCAAACGCTGTACCTTCCGGCGCAGACGTCCTCCGCTCGATGTATCCCTCTTTGACGAAGGTGCCGTCGGGGCGGAACACCTGAATGCGGTTGTTGACGCGGTCGCCCACGTAGACCAGGCCGTCGCGCGAGAGGCGCACGCCGTGCACGGTGTTGAACTGCGTCGCGCCCGGACCCTCGTAGGTGCGCGTGCGCGGGACGCTGTCGTCGGGCGGCTTTCCGTAGGCTCCCCAGTGGCGTTTGTAGGCTCCTGTGTCGGCGTCGAACACGATGACGCGGCGGTTTCCGTAGCCGTCCGCCACGTAGACCTCGTTGGTCTGCGCCGAGACGTGGATTCCCGCTGGCCGGTTCAGATTCTGCGTATCGTTGCTCCCGCCCGTAGTTGCCTTACGGCCGATCTGGAGCAGGAATTTCCCCGTCTTCGAGAACTTGAGCAGGTTAGTGTCCTTGCCGGTGGTGTTGCCCCCGACCCAGACGTTTTCCTTGTGGTCCACGAACATGCCGTGCTCGTTGTCGGGCCAGTCGTAGCCGGAACCCGGCCCGCCCCAGCCCTGCACGAAGTTCCCCTCGGCGTCGAACTCGATGATCGGCGGGGCCGGCACGCAGCAGTCGGCCTGCTTGAGCGCGGCGTACTGGTCATGGTTGTCGAGAGTGCGCGGACGGCTGGTGACCCAGACGTGATCGCGCGCATCCACGTAGATCCCCGCCACCTCCCCCAATATGTAATTGTTCGGCAACTGCTTCGGCCAATAGGGGTCCGGCTCGAACTTCGGTACTCCACTCTGCGCCGCGACGGGCGTGTAGTAGAGGGCTGTCGCGGCAACTCCAATGGCGAGCGCCACAGTTAACACAGCCAGAATCCTTCGCGTCATACGCCACCTCCTGGGCATTTCCTGTCTATTGAGGATCACATACGATAGTGACAAGTCCGAACTCCGTGATCCCGTCAGGGCATGGCTTCAGCCATGCCGAAAACAGGCGAAAGCGCGAGGGCTTTAGCCCCTGAGGGAGGTTTTTTTTCATCTCTGCCGGAGAAGCTGTTTGGACGTATCATGACTCACCTCAGCGGCTGAAGCCGCCGGATTCTTCCTCGCGGAACGGCACGACTCAAGTCGTGCCCTGACGTTCGCCAAGAATAGTGCCCGCCTTCACCGTACGATCTCAGGGGCAGACGTTGCCAAGATACCCCGCCCCGCCGCAATAGCTCGGATCCTGGAGCTGCATGACGAGCCCGTCCGGATCGGTGAAATACAGCTCCGGGGTCCCTCCCGGCGCGCCGCCGCGATCCGGCATTCGCAGACTCACGTAATGCGTCAGTGGGGCGGTCGGCCCGGTGGCGCGGCCTCCCGGTTTCAGGCCGTAATCGGTCAGCGCCTGCCGGACCTTGGCGAGATCGAAGCCCTCGATGGTGAAACAGATGTGGGCGATATTGGGCATCCCCGGCGTCCCGCCGTTGGCAGTGGTGGTGCCCACCGCCAGGAATTGACGCCCGGACCCGATCTTGAGACTTTCCGAAGCTCCCTGGCTGGCGTTGGTGGGCATCCCAAACAGACCCCGATAGAACGCTCGCGAGCGCTGCTGATTGGTGACACCGAGCGTGACGTGATTGTAGTCCTGCACCGCCAGCAATCCCCTGGTGGGCGCCGGCTCGGGCGTTCCCTGGCACACGGTGCCCAAGGCCCCTGCGCCGCCGCAGTAGCTGGCGTCCTGAATCTGGGCAACGATCCCGTCCGGATCGGTGAAATGCAGCTCTGCGCTGCCTTCGGGCGAGCCGCCCAGATCTTCGCGGCGGTGTCTCACCCATGCTTTGAGCGGCGGGATGTCGGTGGCGCCCCCGGAGGCGGAAGATTCAATCCTCGTCACTCCATGCTCGGCGAGAACTTCGAGAGCCCGGTCCGCCTGGAAATTCTCCGCGGTCACGCAGAAGTGCGTGATCCGAGGCTTTCCAGGGGTCCCGCCGATGCCGATGAACTGCGGTCCAGACCCGATCCGCAGGAATACCCCAGCCCCTTGCCGAGACTGGATCGGCATGCCAAAGAGCCCTTGATAGAACTCGAGCGAGCGCTTGGGGTCTCCGACCGAGAGTGTGACGTGGTTGAGCGTCCGCAGTTGGATGCTAGGCTTTCTCGATTGCGCCAGCAATCCCGGCATCCCGCGCAGCGCCGCCGCCAGGGCCGGCATCGAAGCCAGAAACGTTCGGCGTGTCATCTTGCAGCCTCCTACTCGCATGCTGTTTCTTGCTGTCTTTACTCTAGGGGGGAAGAACAGGTCCGCGCCCATCGTCACCCCATCCTGCCCCATCGTTCCCATGACGGCGGCGATTATAGCACTTTGCGGCTGGCGTGTGGATGGATGGAGATCGTGGCGATCGTGGCGCTGGTGGCTCCAGGAGTTGGAATGGGAAATCCTCCACTTCCAATTCCACCTTCAGGAGCGGCTCGGCGGCAAGGGACCTGGTCCCTATTCTGGGGGAGCTACTGGCGGCGGGGCTGGTTGAATTCCGAGGTGATGAGCGACTCGAAGATCGCCAGGACCTTCTTCCGGAACGGCAGGACGACCTCGAGGGCCTCGCGATACCAGGGGTCCTGGTTCCGCATCAATTCCCAGCGCGCCACCGTCTCGGGGGCGACGTCAATGTCGCGGCGCAAGCTGTCGAGCGAATGCCCGCGCAGAAAGAGGCCGTAGAAGAAAGCGGCCTCCCGTTGCGGGGAGATGCCGTCCAGCTCCGAGGGCACCGGCCCCCCGAGGTCGGGACGTACTGCATCCATCGTTTCCACGGTTTCCATATCCATCGTTTCCATTGTCGTTCCCATATGCGAGTCAGCCAGTCTAGTAGATTTTAAGCCTCTCAGCAAGCGCAAACTTGCCCCGTAGCATACAAAAGCACATGGAAAGACTGGAGCGGGGTTGGACGCTTAGGCTTTCGGCTTTCTTAAAACATGATTATATCAGTAAAATCATCCGCGAGGAAGGAGTTTTTTATGGCAGGACTGAGTCCGAGGCGGGCGATGTTTCCTGCGAAGCCACCTCCCGGACCGGCGAGCGAGCCTCCGCAAGTCGAGACCCGGAGGCTGCGGCTGCGCGCGCTCCGGCTGACCGACTCTGCCCGCGTCCGTCGGTTGGCCGGAGACCGCGCTATCGCGACCAACACGCTCTTGATCCCGCATCCCTACGAAGAAGGCATGGCGGAAAAATGGATCCTGGCGCAGCCGGAGCGTTACCGGAAAGGGCGAGAAGTTACCTTTGCGATCGTGCCGCGGGCCGGGAGACTGCTGGTCGGCGTGATCGGCCTGCGCCTTACCAAGAAGCATTCGCGGGGAGAGCTCGGATACTGGATCGGAAAACCCTACTGGAATCGCGGCTATGCCACCGAGGCGGCGGAGGCTGTTTTGCGCTATGGGTTTCAGACGCTGGGACTGCACCGCATCTGTGCCTTCCACTTTGGGCGGAATCCAGCATCCGGGAGGGTGCTCCAAAAACTGGGGATGACCTACGAGGGGACTGAGCGGCAACACATCCTGAAATGGGGAACGTTCGAGGACCTGGCCGGATACGGCATCCTGCGAGCAGAGTTCGAGGCGCGTGAAGGGCGCTACACCGGAGCGCGGGTTTCCTCGGGCTCCGGCACGGAGGCGGCCGACTCCGTTTCCACTTTCCGCTCCAGCGCCAGGCGGGAGAAACTCAAAAAAGCGGCAAGCAATATGGCGGCTTCGACCGCCAATTCCAAGCCGTAGCCGAGCAGGAAGTAGGGATTCTGAAGGCGAGCGGCAGCGCCGGAAGGGATGGGCGAAGACTGGAACCTGAGGAAGAGGGATGTGCCCCAACCCACCATGAAGTGCATCCCGTCGTGAAAATTCTGCAGCAAGCGCAGAGGCCCCGGCACCAAGTCGCCGGAAACCGCGAGCATCCCCGCAACTAGATAAGCGGGGGCTTCCGCTCGCCGCGTTCGATAGGCCAGCAGGCCAATCAGGGCGAGCGCCGCCAGGCCTCGAACCATAGTCCCGGCAAGTCCGGCGATCCCAATCCAGACCGAAAGCAAAATCCATATCAACGCCGCCTCGCGGTTGCGTATGTAAAGAAACACGGCCATGCCGCCTCCCAGCAGCCCAAACGCCAGGAAGAGCCACACGCTGTAGCGGAATCCCTGCAGAGGGCCGATGGCATCCATGTGCGGAATGGAGTCGAGGACAAAATGGGAAGCGAAGGCAAGCGCCAGCGCGAACGCCCAGCCGAGGAGTCCCCAGCGCGGGGAGCGGAAGCGCCCGCAGATCGCCATTCCCACGGCCGCGTGCGTCAGGGGAGTCATATGGCTAGTTTAGGGCCAACCGCTCTGGAAGGACAAAAGGTCATTGCAGAATCAATCAGGCAAACGGGGTCCTGCGACGTCGGCCAGGACGCTGGGCGCCGCCGCACCGCTCCCCTTCCGCAATGCGTCGAAAAAAATCAGGTAGGACCGGCTCCAGAGGGCTGTCGGCACGGACCCGCGCGGCGCGGCCGTGCAGATGATGCGAAA
>CAYWWM010000217.1:0-5509 GCA_964461735.1 uncultured Solibacteraceae bacterium
TGCCGCGCGCCTGCTCCGGCGACATGTAGGCCGCCGTGCCGAGGATCGTTCCCGGCGCGGTCATGGCGCTCAGCGTCGGCGAGTCCCGCCCGGTGGGATCGCTGCCCTGCGTTTCGGGCGCGAACGCCTTGGCCAGCCCGAAATCGAGTATCTTCACCACGCCTTCCGGCGTCACCTTCACGTTCGCGGGTTTCAGGTCGCGGTGAATAATCGGCTTTTCGTGGGCGTGCTCCAGGCCGTCGGCGATCTGCCGGGTGATGCTCAGCGCTTCCTCGAGCGGAATCCCGCCTGTCCCGCCGCTTTGCTTTTTTCCGACTACTGACTCCTGACTACTGACTCCTGACTCCTGCCGTTTGATCCGCTCCCGCAGCGTTTCGCCCGGCACGTACTCCATCACCAGGAACCGCGCGCTGCCGGTCTCTTCGAAGGCGTAGATGCGCGCGATGTTGGGATGATCGAGCGAGGCCAGCACCTGCGCCTCGCGCCGCAGCCGCCCGATGCGCTCCGGGTCGCGCGCGAACTGCTCCGGGAGAACTTTGAGCGCCACCTCGCGGTTGAGCTTAGAGTCCTTGGCGTGATACACCTCGCCCATGCCGCCCACGCCGAGCAGCGCCAAGACTTCATACTGTCCGAGATAGGTTCCCGCTTTTAGTGCCATGCGTAAATTATCCACAGATTTCGCAGAAGTGGATAGTGGATACTGACTGACTTCTGACTACTGACTCCTTGCGGCTCCCACGCTTTACCGTTTCCAATATTGCCGGCCGCCCGGAGGGACGCCGGTGCGATACTCCTCCGACTTCCCGCGCGGGATGCTCAGCGACTGCCAGCCACTTCCGGCATAGTGCTTGGCCAGAAATACGATCTGCCCGACGTGGTAAGCCGTGTGCGTCAGGTTGCGATGAATCGCCTCCAGCACGGTGCACGGCTCGGTCCGAATCGTCACCGTCTTCTCGAGGTCTTCCGGCTGAAGCTTTTCGAGGGTCGCGAACAGGCAGCTCCAGCCCGCTTCCCAGCGTTCCATCAGACTCTCCCTGGTGTCGGACGGATGGCTGCGGAACTCGCTCTCGCGGTCGCGGCTGGGCTTGGCCCCGTCCGAGGCCAGGAAGTCCGACCAGCGCGACGCCAGATTACCGGATATGTGCTTGATCAACATAGCGATACTGTTCGACTCGGCGTCCAGCACGGCCATCAGCGCCGCCTCCGGAATCTGGGCCATGGCCCTCTCGGCCATTCCCTTGTAGCGGCGGTATTCGGAGATCGTGTTGCGCAGGAAAAGCGAGGAGGACATAGGTTCCGGTTCCCTCGGAATTTCGCGGTTATTTGAATTCGTTGTTATCATACTGAAGGCAGCAGCACGGAACAAGCCGGGGAGGGGGAGTAGGGAGTGGGGAGTGGGGTCAGGGAACAGAAGAGCGGGTCTCTCGTTGCGAAGTTTACCCTAAGCGCAGCCGGGCTCCTCGGGATAACAGGGAGTGGGGTTTTTCTACTGGCTCCTGACCCCTGACTCCTGACTACTGGAGGAAGATGGCAACCAATCGGCTGGAAGTTTTGCGGCAACTGGTCGCGCGCAATCCCCAAGATGCCTTCGCGCTCTACGGCCTGGCCATGGAGTACGCTCAGCACGGAGAGCACGACCAGGCGCTGGAGCAGTTCCGCGCGCTCTGCGAGGTCAATCCCAATTATTCCTACGCCTATTTTCAAGCTGGGCGCGTGCTCGCCAAGCTGGGCCGCATCGCGGAAGCCCGCCAGTGGTACGAGCGGGGAATCGAAGTCACCGCGCGCTCCGGCGACGAGCATGCCAAGGGAGAGATCGAGGCGGCGCTGGCGGAGCTGGGGGAGTAATCAGAGCCGCGACCGTGAGGCGAAACGACATATGGATGTCGTTTCGGGGGTTCATCCGGCGATCCAGTCCAAGAACCTAACCCCCGCTTGCTAACCCTTCCACTGCGCTCAGGGCAGGCGCGCGCGGCTCGCATTGGGCTTCGATATTCGGAATATTCGGAATTCAGAATTCCGGATTCCGGACCCTAACACCTGACACCTGAAACCTGACACCTGCGTTGGCCGCTCGCTTACGGTCGCGGCTCTGATCCTACTCCCTACTCCCCACTCCCCACTCCCCACTCCCTACTCCCCCATCGGCTGGCCGCAGATCGTTTCCAAAATCGCGATCGGGGCCTTGTCGGGCAGGAGCATCGCCGAGCGGGGCACGATGAAAGTCTGTTCCAAAGCGAACTGGCCGGAGAGCACGGCGTGGCTCACCATGTCGGTGAACACGATCCAGGCCGAGTCGGGCGGAAACTCCCAGCGCTGCTTGGCGCAGGTTTCCTGAAACGTCCGATTCTCCTTCAGGAAATTGTGGAAGCGCAACATGAAGCGGTCGTAGGGCGAGCGCTGGGCTGCGGGAATTCCGAGCCGGCGGCCGAGGCGGAGAAGAAGTGAGTGGGGAGTGGGGAGTGGTGAGTGGGGAAAGGTAGCCACGGCACGATTTTTGTGCCGTGGGTTTTTCCCCCGAGGCAGCCCGGCGTCGCGGGCGAAGCGCGGGGCGAGGCCCGCAAACGTTTCCGCAGTGTGCCAGACGCGCGGCGCGCTCGGATTGAGATTGGTGAAGACGCGCAGGATGCGGTCGCCGTGCGTGGGGCGGGTGGGGAAGGCGTCGGTGTGGAGTAGGTCGTTGCGGGCGCGCAGACGCGACGGCCGGCCGCGCTCCTCAAGCGGGCGGAAACTGGCGAAGTCCCGGCGCACGTGCCCCGCATAGGCCGGGAACGTGGCGTCTATGAAGCGCGCCGCCTGCCCCGAAAATCGCAGCAGAATGGAGCCCAGGCGGCGCTTGCGATCCGGCGGCTCGCTGGCGTCGAGGCCCGTGAGACGGTCTTCGAGCGGGCGATAGGCCACGTTCTTGTGAAACATCCCGAGTTGGCCGCTGCTCTGGCGCAGGCCGAGCAGAAAGTCGCGGTCATCCGGCGAGAGCGGCAAGGGATTGACGGGAAACAAGAGGATGTTTCCCGATTCGAGCTGCTCTGTCACCCAGCGGCCGCGCTCGGCCGCCGAGACCAGCGGCGACGGAATCGCGCCGGGAAGGGAAATCAGTCGGCTGAGGTTTTCCGTGCTAGTGTGACCGTTCATGAGTCCAGTTGCCAGTTGTAAGTTGTTAGAAGTCATTGCATAACCTTCTGGAAGCAGTTGTTGTAAGGGCACGGTTTCAACCGTGCCGAAGCGGTGGACTGAAGAGTTCGGCTTCAGCCGCTGAGGGGAAAAGACGGACCTCAGGGGCTAAAGCCCGGATGCTTCCAACTGGCTGTCGGCACGCCTGAAGGCGTGCCCTTACGGTGCTTCAAAGAGCTTATGCAAGAGCTTCTATCCACTATCCACTATCCACTATCCACTATTCCCCATCCACTCTGCTTCTCCGCAGGAACGAAAGCATCATGGCATCGGTCAGGCGCGGGAAGAGCGCGTGAAGCCAGACGAACAGCCGGTTGCTCGCGGGGACCACGATCTCGCGCTGGCCGCGGAGCGAAGCGCGCAGCACCGCGCGGGCGACGCGTTCCGCCGAAATGCCGTTCAGCGGCAGAGGCCGGTAGCCAGGGGCCCGGAAGGCGTTCCGGCCAAACGAGGTTTGGATCCGCCCGGGGCAGACGCTGAGAACCTGGATGCCATCCCGAGCCAGTTCCATGCGCAGGCTGTCGGAGAGCGCGTTCAAGGCGAATTTCGTGGAGCAATAGGCCCCCATCCCGGGAATGGCGACTTTCCCCGCGACCGAAGAGATGTTGATGATCTGCCCGCCGCCTTGTTGGCGCATGTGCGGCACGGCGCTCTGGATGGCATAGACCGGCCCGAGCCAGTTGGTGCGCACCACCTGCTCGAACTGCGCGGGCGGCATGGCCGCGACCGGCGCGTACATCCCGACCCCGGCGTTGTTGACGAGGATGTCGAGACGGCCAAAGCGCTCGACGGCGGCCTCCACCATGCGGCGGACCTGCGCCGGTTCGGTCATGTCGGTCGGCAGCGGAAGCACGTTCGGTCCGAAGGAAGCGGCGAGGGACTGGAGCTTGTCCGCCGATCGCGCCGCCAGCGCGAGCCGCGCGCCTTGCTGCGCAAATAAGCGCGCCAGGGCGGCGCCGATGCCGCTCGAAGCGCCGGTAATGAGCACGACTTTGTTGTCGAGTTTTGGCATCGTCGTTCGCTTGCCGACGAATAAAGCTGTTTTGTCCGCTTGCACACCCTTCGGCTTCGCTGGGCAGGCGCGCGCGGCTCGGGTACACAACGCACCTTGCCCGGTCGCTCACGCTCCCGGCTCTGATAAGCCGCCAGGCGAGTATAATACCCCCATGGAAGAGATGCTGGTTCCGCTTTTTCCGCTGCAGGTGGTCCTGTTTCCCCGCACCAATCTCGCCTTGCACATCTTCGAGGAGCGCTACAAGGAGATGATCGGGGAGTGCATCGAGAAGCAAGCGGAGTTCGGAGTCGTGTTGACGCAAGAGAATGCGATGGAGAACATCGGCTGCACGGCCACGATCACGGAGGTCGTCCGCAAGTATGACGACGGGCGGATGGACATTCTGGTGCGCGGGCGGAGGCGGTTTGAGATCATGTTTCTCGACCGCACCAGGGCCTACCTGCGCGGCGCGCCGCAGTTTTTCGAAGAGGAATCGGACACCGTACCGGGCCACGATGGGCGGCGAAAACAGGCCATGGAAATCTACGCGGAGGTCGTGCGGCTGCTCGAGGCCGAGGTCGAGGAGCCGCCCGACGCGCAGGACAGGCAGCTCTCCTACCAGATCATGGCGCGCCTGCCGGCGGACCTGAATTTCAAACAGACCATGCTCAAGAGCCGTTCGGAAAACGAGCGCCTGAGCGAGGTCATCTCGTTTTTGCAGAAAGCCTCGGCGCGCCTGGCGATCACGCTCCGCACACGGCAGAAGGCCGGCGGCAACGGACAGCGGCGCTAGAGTAGGTGCTAGGTGTTAGTACCTATGGAATTGAATTCTTGCCGCCGCTGGCAGGAAATTTTTGAGCATATCGGTTTTAGCCAATACTCACAGGCCTTCGCAGCGCTTTCGAAACGGCCCCACGTTTCGGAATCCGGAATTCGGAATCCGTGCTGTGGTGGTTCGAGCAACGGCTGGTGTGAGACCTAACACCCAACACCTAGCACCTAACACCTTTTTTGGTTCCGGCTCTGCCGGGTTCAGATTTGCGATTTAGTGGAATTGAATTCTTGCCGCCGCCGGCAGGAACTTTTTGAACATGTGGGTTTCAGCCAATGTTCACGGGCCTTCAGAGCCATTTTGCAGGCGGCCCAACTTTCCCGGAATCCGGAATTCGGAATCCGTCCTGTTTTGGTTCCGGCTTGGCCGGGTTAGGTGTTAGGTGTTAGGTGTCAGGTTTCAGGTGTAGTCCCTTGGCAATTGAATTCTTACCTGAGAATGACGGGGTAACGCTCAGTACCCTTCGGAAAGCCGCGACCGCCGTCGGCCGCCAAATCCGCCTCGAGCTGGTTTAC
>CAYWWM010000218.1:0-1916 GCA_964461735.1 uncultured Solibacteraceae bacterium
AGGGAGACGCTTCGCGGCACGTGCCGCCGTACCGGATCGAAAACGACAGCCTGTACTTCCAGTCCATTAACCGCAACAAGCGGAGCCTGACGCTGAACCTGGGGGACGCGCGGGGTCAGGCGATCTTTCACCGGCTGGTGAAGATTTCGCACGCCGTCTTCAACAACCTGCGCGGGGACGTGCCGGCCAGGCTGGGGCTGACCTACGAGACGCTGCGTGCCCACAATCCCGGCATCGTCTGCTGCTCGCTGAGCGCGTTCGGCCGTACAGGACCGCAGGCGGCATACCCCGGCTACGACTACCTGATTCAGGCGGCGGCCGGTTACATGAGCATCTCGGGAGAGCCGGACGCGCCGCCGACCCGCTGCGGAATTTCGGTGATTGATTTCTCCACAGGACTCTCCGCCATGGTGGGACTGCTGGCGGCGGTCTGGGCGAGCCAACGGACGGGCCAAGGCTGCGACGTGGAAGCGAACCTGATGGACACCGCCGTTTCGATGCTGAACTACCCCGCCATTTGGTATCTCAACCGGGGATTGCAGCCGAAGCGGAGTCCGAATTCCGCCCACGCGGTGCTGGTGCCGTGCCAGAACTTCCAGACACGCGACGGATACCTGGCCATGTTCTGCGCCAAGGACAAGTTCTGGGTGGAGCTGTGCAGGGGAATGGACCGCGATGACCTCGCCGATGATCCGCGCTTCGCGACCGTCGAGGAGCGGTTCAACCACAGAGCCGAGCTGCTCCCGATCCTGGAGGGAATCTTTTTGACGCGCACCAACGCGGAGTGGATGGAACGGCTGGCGGGAAAGGTTCCGTGCGCGCCCGCGCGGAGCATCGCCGAAGCGCTCGACGACCCGCTGGTCGCAAGCCAAGGCATGATCTGGGAGGTGCCGCACGCCGTGTTTGGGCCGATGCGGGAAGTAGGCTGCCCGGTGCGCATCTCCGGGGCGACGCTTCCGCGCCGCGCGGCCTCGCCGTTGGGCGGCGATACGGACGAAATCCTTGGCCAGGATCTCGACTGCACGACGGAAGAGATCGCGGAGCTGCGCAGCCAGGGAGTGATTTAGCGTTGGTTGAAAAAACCGTTGGATAGTGTCATCCCGAGCGAGCTCGCACAGCGGCGTTCCAGATTCATTTCCGGATGGCCGCAAAAATGTCATAAACTAAAGGTCTGATGTCTAGTCTGAGAGCGATTCTTCCCCTCCTGCTCGTCATTGTCGCCGGGACCGGTGTGGCCGCGGGCCAGTCGGAGAGCAACGGGCGAAAGACGATGACCGCCATTGCGCTCGCCGCGGGCGAGCGGATCGAACTCGACGGCGTGCTGGATGAGGCCGTGTGGGGGCGCGCCGCGCCCGCGACGGATTTCATCCAGCAGGACCCCCTCAACGGCCAGCCCTCCACCGAGCGCACCGAGGTGCGCGTGGTCTACACTCCGGACCGCCTTTACCTGGGCGTGATCTGCTTCGATTCCGAGCCGGACGGGGTGCTCGGAATCCAGATGCGGCGCGACGAATTTCTCTCCTCCGACGACCGCTTCCTGTGGACGCTCGATCCATTCCTGGCCGAGCGGGACGGCTACTACTTCGGAATCAGCCCGGCGGGAGCGATGGTGGATTCGCTGATGAGCACCGGCGGGCGGGACAACCGGGAGTGGGACGGCATCTGGACGGCCAAGACACGGCGCAGTGACATCGGCTGGACTGCGGAGATTGAAATTCCTTTCCAGACGCTCAATTTCGATCCCCTGGCTCCGGCCTGGGGAATCAATTTCCAACGAACCATCCGACGCAAGAGCGAGGAAAGCGTGTGGACGGGATACCCGCGCAACCAGGGTCTGCGGCGCATGACCAACGCGGGGCGGCTCGAGGGCATTCGCGAAGTCAGAGCTACCGCTGGCAACACGGCGCTCGGCGGTG
>CAYWWM010000218.1:1926-5499 GCA_964461735.1 uncultured Solibacteraceae bacterium
GGCTGGACTTCAAACCGTATCTTCTGGGAACCGGGTTCGCGTCTCCGGGCACAGGCCAGGACAAAACCGTCTACCAGGGAGACGCGGGTTTGGACGTCGGCTACAACCTGACGCCGCAACTGCGGGCGAACTTCACGCTCAACACCGATTTCGCGCAGACGGAAGTGGACGACCAGCAAGTCAACCTGACGCGCTTCTCGCTGTTCTTCGACGAAAAGCGGGAATTCTTTCTCGAAGGCGCCAGCTTCTTCGACTTCACTTCCAACCAGGGGTTTGAGAGCGAACTGCGGGTGTTTCCGTTCTTCAGTCGCCGGATCGGATTGAGCGACGAGCGCGAGCCGCAGAAGATTGATTTCGGGACCCGGCTGACCGGACAGATCGGCGCCCACGACGTGGGAGTGCTGCACGTGCGGACCGGCGAGCACGAGGGCGACCTGGGGGACGATTTCACGGTGGGGCGTCTCAAGCGGCGCATCTTCGATCAGTCTTTCGTCGGAGGCTTGCTGACGCGCCGCGCGCCGCGCGGAGGCGGCGACGCTCGCTACACCCTGGGTCTCGACGCGCTGCTCGCCACGCGCAATTTCCTCGACTCGAAGAATCTGGAATGGAGAATGTTTCTGCTGGGGGCCTCGAACCGCGCCGGAGAGTCCGGCGACCGCATGGCCTACGGGATGGAGTGGGATTATCCGAATGACCCCTGGGAAATGTCATTCAGCTTTCGCGGCGTGGGACGGAATTTCGACCCCGACGTGGGCTTCGTGGCGCGCACCGGATACCGCCGTTACAGCCCGCGGGTCCAGTATTCGCTGCGGACCGAGACCCACCCCTGGATCCGCAGCTTTGACTTCGGGACCGATCTCGACTGGCAGACGGATCAGCAGAATGTCCTTCTAACGCGCCGATTCGAGTTCACGCTCTTGGAGCTCCAGGCCCACTCGGAAGACCAGTTTTCCGTGGAAATCTCGCCCACCTACGAGCGCTTGGAAGAGGATTTCGAGATCAGCGACGGCATCGTGCTGCCGGTCGGCAACGAATACCGCTTCACGCGGTACCATCTGGAATTTCAGACCGCGGCCCGGCGCAAACTGGCGGTCGAGATCGGCGCCGATCTGGGAAATTTCTTTTCCGGAGCGCGGCAGGAATACACCCTGGAACTGACGCTGCGGGCGCGCCCCGGCCTCATCATCAGCACGGAAGCCGAGTGGAACCGCGTGCGGCTGGCGGAAGGCAAATTCCAAACGCGCGTGTATCGCGTCGTGCCCGAGTGGCAGTTCAGTCCCTGGGTGTCGCTGGTGAACATCTTCCAATATGACAGCGAGAGCCGCGTGCTGGGCTGGCAGGGGCGCTTCCGCTGGATTCTTCGGCCGGGCAACGACCTCTACTTCGTCTACACCCACAACTGGCGCGATGACCTCGACCTCGATCGCGGATTCCGAACCTATAGCCGCCGCGCCGCCACGAAGTTCATCTACACGTACCGGTTTTAGGAAGCCACCCCGTACATGGTGTAGGAGATCATGCGGCCGGCGAGGATGACGACCGTCCAGGAGATGATCGAAACCAGTCCGGCGGCGCGGGCCGCGAGCGGCAGCACACGCGCGTCATCCCACTGCGCCAGGCGGCGCTCGGTAAGCAGGTGGAAGAGGACCGCGTTGATGCCCGCCACGATCAAGCCGCAGAGTTTGATCCGAAAGAAGAGGTTGTCGTACGCCAGGGTCGCAAAGCCCGCAAACAGCAGGGAGCCGCTGACCACCATGACGAAAAAGGCGGGAAGCATGAACGGCATCAGGCGACGGTAGAGGCCGGAGACCGAACAGTTGCGGAGTCCCACGCCCAGCAGGCGCAGGTCGAACCATAGCAGCATCCCCACCGAGAGCGTGAGTCCCAGGATGTGGATGGATACCAGGACCGGAAACAGCCAGAGGTCTTCGCGCACCTGCGTGGCGATCCAGGTGGCTTCGATTCGTTGACAGAGTTCGTAAATCGTCGGCAAGGTCCACTCCCGTTTCAGGCAGGAAGACCCGCGGCTCAATCATCGCGCCGCGGCTGTCCGCTCAATCGAAAACGGCGAAGATGCATCCGTAATACGCGATCGCAAACCACAGCGCCAGCCCGAAGAACGCCGTCAGGCGGGGCCATGCGGCTCCCAATGACGCGCCCAATGAGGCGCCGCTTCGCGCGGCGGGGCGAAACAGCGCGAAGTGAGAGGCCACAGCGACGACCACCAAACTCATCTTGATCTGAAACGAAGGGGTCACATACGCCGTCACGGCGCGCGGCGCGAACATCAAAAGTCCCGACGTCAGCGAGATGGCAAACCCGATCAGAATGGCCCTTCCGGCGGGCCTCATGACGTCGGAAAGAGGCACGTCGGGCAACACGAACCCCAGCGAACGCAACAAAACCAGGATCGAGCTGCCCACGATCAGCGTCAGTCCGAGCAGGTGAATCGAACTCAAAGCGCCCACCGCGTAGGGAGCCTGATTGACGGCGGTGGCAAGGCCGGAGCGGGCCACGGAATCAAAAAAAGACTCAAGGGGCATGATGGCTCGATTATGGCGTTGTACCGGCCGGGGGATGCAGCGGCCTGGGATAAGGGTCCCCGAAGATCAAAGGCCAAATCTCCTTCTTGTCGTCCGAAAAGATGCGGTTCTCGCAGCGGATGTATTCGGAAATCGCCTCGTCCGGGCGCAGCCCGTAGGTCACGCGCCCCGAAAACGGCGCAGTGAAGGCCTGCGGGTCTTCGAACGTCAGGTCCATCTGCAAGGTGTTCGGGGCGGCGCGCCGGATGCGCTCGGTCACGTGCAGTTCTTCGCTGTGCGGGGTCCCTGCGGGGTCGAGCCACTTGGTTTTTCCGCGATCCCCGCCATACAAGCCGATCGTATCCACAGCCAGCGTGTCGCCATCCCACCGGCCCACCGAGTGACCCATCCAGGTGGGATCAGGATCGTCGGGGTGCGCGCGGCCATCGGTCCAGATTTCTCGGACTTCGTTATTGGTCTGGAAGCGCATGAAAACCCGGCCGGGAACCTCAAAGATTTCCATCATCCCGGCGCCGATCAGGACGCGCGGGAACCCGTACGGCGCGCAGCGCGAGATCGCAAAGGCCGGATCGTGGACCACCAGGTAGGAGCCTCCTCCCGGCTGCCCTGAAGAATTGACGCCGCGTCCGCACCCCACCATCCGGCAGTATTCCTGCGCCCAGGGTTGCAGCGGCATCTCGGAGGCGAATTGCCGGTTCGTGCGCGGCGCCCAGGGAGGGCTGGCCGCCGACTCCTTCTGCCAGACTCCGGACAATTCTCGGTTCGGGGAAGCCCCCGTCTGAGCCTGCGCGGACAGAGGACTCCAAGCGGCGAGCCATGCCGCCAGGGTTGCGATCAGAATCATAAGCCCATTCTGCATCGGGAATTCTTCCCTCGCCACGACAGCATCATGGATTGGACTCGGGGGCGCGGCATCATCGGTTGGGCCCTGCCGGCGGGAACTGCGGCTTCGGATATTCGCCGGTGATAAACGGCCAAGCCTGGCCCTCCTCCTCCGCAAAGATGCGGTCTTCGCACTGCACGTATTCCG
>CAYWWM010000219.1:0-5492 GCA_964461735.1 uncultured Solibacteraceae bacterium
AGGTCGTGGACGGCGCCTCCACGCTTTTGGGAGAGTTGTTTGGCGAAAAAGGCCAGCACGCGCGCGCGGCCGTCGGCGTGAACGAATTGCCGCTCGGCTCCGCGGTCGAGATTGAGATGATTGTGGAAGTGGAGGAATAGTGACGAGTGACAAGTGACAAGTGACGAGTGACGAGAAAGTTGACAGAAATCAGAAGCCAGCCAGTCACCGGAACAAATCCCATTTGCCTCTCGACTGCTTATTCTGGCTACTGACTACTGGCTTCTGTACTCTTGGCTTGTCACTCGTCACTTGTCACTCGTCACTTTCCCGACCGAAGGGAGGGAAGCTTTGAAGCCGGAGTTCAAAGAAGGCCTTTCAACCGAGCTGGAGATGGTCACGACGGAGGACCAAAAGGCGCCGCACCTGGCGCGGGCGGTGTTCTCGACTCCGGCCATGTGCGCCTTGATGGAGCGCACGTCGCTGGCGCTCATCAAGCCGTACTTTGACGAGGGGGAGAATTCGGTCGGGGCCAAGATTTGCGTCAGCCACATCGCCGCCACGCCCATCGGCATGAAGGTGCGCTGCCGCTCGACCGTCCAGACCATCGCCGGCCGCCGGATCACTTTCGCGGTCGAGGCCTACAATGAAAAAGAGAAGATCGGCGAAGGGACCCACGAGCGCGTCGTCATCAACCCGCAGAAATTCGCCGCCAAAGGCAGTGATTAGTGAACAGTGAATAGTGGATAGTTCAAAGCCGCGACTGGGAGGGAGCGGGGGGCAAGGGAAAACTCCCAATTCCGGATTCCACATTCCGGATCGGGGGCTCCCGATACGAAGGCGATCCTGAAATGGATAAACGAAAAGCTCGGCTGATCCAGCAACTAAGGGACTTCAAACGCCGGAACAAGATACGCAAATTGTATCTGTTTGGCTCCACGGCTTCCGGAAAGACCCATCCCTGGAGCGATGTGGACTTGCTCGTCGTGGCGAATCGCTTCCGAGGCAAAGGACTTCTCGAGAGGGCGCCGCGGCTGCATATGAACTGGAACCTGGATTATCCGGTGGATTTCTTGTGCTATTCGCCAGAAGAATTTGATCGTCTGAGGAACCAAATAACGATAGTGCGGGAAGCCGTTGAGAAGGGAATTGAAATCTGACAGCGAGTCAGGTCAATTCCTCCCCAGGGATTTCACAAACTCGCTCATCCTCGCGTTAAACCATTCGGCGTCGTCCAGGAAGATCGCGTGGCCGACCCCGTCTAGGAACTCGATCTGGGCGGAGGGCAAGTAGCCGCGCACAGTTTTCGCGAAGGCGTCATTCTCCGGCCCGGTCTGGTACAGCAGAAGCGCCGGTTTTCGAAGCTTTCCCAGCGCCGGACGCACATCGAAGCTGAGCGCGTAGGTCAGGAGCGTAACCGCGGCGTGGGTGGGAGTCTTGAGATTGGCGAGGGCGATCGTATCGTAGAGACGCTCCGAGTGCGGTTTCTTGAACATCGTGAGGACTAGCTCCCGTTGAGCCCGCTTGCGATCCAACAGCAGCGCCCGCATTTGAACATGAACCGCGCGCACAAACTCGGGCGTGGGTTCGGCATTCATCCTGCCATCCACGAACACGACGGCCCGGAGTTGATCCGAGCCGAACCGCTCCACCATGCGCAAGGTTTCCGAGACGGCCATGGACCAGGCCACCACGATGACCGGCGCGAGGCGCAGTTGCTCGATGGCCTCCTTGATATCCTGACCGCGCCGCTCGTGGTAGTTCCCTTCGGCGGGTTTTTCCGAGTCGCCTTGCGAGCGCGGGTCGAGCGCCACCACGCGATGCGAGCCCGCGAAATGCCGCATCTGCGGCGCCCAGAACTCCGCGACTCCCGTCCAGCCAGGGACAAACAGAATCGCCGGCCCCGAACCGGATTCGAGATAGTGGAGCTTCACGCCGTCGCTGGTCGTGAAGAAGCCGCTCTTGAGGCCGGTGCGGTCAAGGGACGGATCGGTGGCGAACAGGCTCACCGCGCAGACAAGGATTCCAACGGGCAGCATCGCGACTCGCATCCGAGCTTCCTCCCAATTTGAGGGGCAAGATTGCATCGAACGGCAGAGCGGGTCGGCACTCGACGATCTCTACGGCCGCGCTTCGAGCACGAAGCGCACGTTCCGCTCGAAGTTCAGTTGCTGCGTGAGGGCCAAGTCGAGGCGGTCGAGCGGCACGACGGTTCGCACGCCCAAGCTGGTTTCATACACCAGCGAGTCCCCTTGCAGCCAGTAGTCCGTCACGGCAATGACCGTGGCGTCCTTGAAGGCCAGCAAGGTGACGGTGCGGCCCGGCGGCTGCGGCGCGTACTGTTGCGAGGGCTGGGCGGGACTAGGCGCAACGCCTTGGTACTGTCGAATGTCATACTCGCGAGGCGGCTCGGGAAGCGCAGGGGGCGCGGCGGGGACGGCCTGGGTGTACACGGGGTAGTAATACGGCACACCATAATAAATGATCGGGCTGCTATAAAAACCTCCGAAGCTCGAAAAACCTCCGTGGAACCGTGCGCGTTTGCCGTGCGAAAAGTCGCCCTGGATTCCCGGCATTGCGCCGGGATGATTGATATTCGGGATGGGGAACCCGGAGCCCGTGGGCAGCGGCTGAATGCCGGGATGATTGATGTTTCCGAATCTGGTTGCGCCGGAGGGAGCTTGGCCACCGACGATTCTGCCCAGTCGTCCGGCGAAGCTAGGGTCGGTCACCGAACCGGTGGGCGCGGAGCTGAATCTCATCTCAAAGCCGTGGCCGCCGGACGGCCCAGGAGCGGAAGCGTGAGACCCTCCCGCGTGCCCGCCCGAGCCGGCTGCGTGTCCGCCGCGCATGCCGCCGCCGTGACCCTGGTTTCCTCCGCCGGGGTGGATCCACCTGCCTGCCGGCGAAGCTCTCTGCGCGAGGCCCAGGCTTGTGCCGAGCGAAATCCCGATCGTCATAGGAAGAATCCAGAATGCCCGTCTGGTTGGTTGCATGGGAGACCCTCCCTACCGTCAGCGTATGCTCCGGTCCGAGCGGTGTCAATGAAAAGAGTGTAAAAAGCGTGTAAAGCGCGAAAGGGACCTGCGAGGGAGGGCGTCGGTTACTTCTTCTTTTCTTCCTTAGGCTTCTCTTCTTTGGGTTTCTTGAGGGGGATGTTCATGCCCGCCGGCTCCTCGACGGCCACGACGCGCCCGGTGCGGTTGTCGGCATCGGCCAGCCAGAGGGAAATCTCTTTGCCGAGCAGTTCCTCGATGCGCTCGAAGGTTTCAAAGGGGGCTTCGGCTTGCTTCCAAAGGGTCGGCCGGCCGACGCGGAAATCACGCACCCGTCCGGCGACTTCCACCTTGGCGATTCGCACGCCCGTAAAGGCGCGGTCCTCGGCAAGCTCTTCGAGCCGGCCTGCCTGGGTCGTGAGCCGCCGCACGAACCGCGACCCTTCTCCGTCCGGACCGGAATAGGAAATTCTTCCTCTCCGCTCGTCAATCTCGTAGCGGTTGCCGGCGGCGCTGAACTCCACGCCGTGCTCCAGGACGCTGCCACTTTCGATCCGAACGAACTTCTCGAGCCGCATCCAGCCCTGCAGGGAGCTTCCCGAAGTTTCAAGCAGAATCAGCGTGCCGATGGTTTTCTGCTTGAGGCCGACGACGCCCTCGTACCCCCTGCGCGCTTTTTCCTCCTGGGCGTGCGACGCCGCCGCAACCAGAATGACCACCAGCCCCAGCCAAACCGCCGAACGCTTCATTGGGCTCATTGGGCGCGCTCCTCGTCGCGAACCGCTCCGACTATCTCGCCTCCATCTCTTCCTATTGTAGCCAAAATCCAGCGCGCGCTGGCAGCCAAAATGAACCTTTTTTGAAACCCGTGCGAAAAGCCCTTTGTACCCCTGGTGCGCTGGGATGTTGTTATGCTGAGGCTTGGCAAAACATCATAGGAGGAGGAATCTATGAGACATCTGCAAATCACCGGAGCTGTCCTTCTCGCGTGCGTAGCCGCCGCCGTCACAGGGAGCGCGGCCCCCCTGACGGTTCCGGCCGGAATGACCGTTACGGTGCGCATGCTGGACGGAGTGGATTCGTCCACCAATTACGCCGGCGAGACGTTTCGCGCCACGCTCGACGCCGCGTTGACGGTGGACGGGAAAACGCTGGTCCCGAGAGGCGCCGAGGCGATCGGGAGGCTCGTGACGGTCGAGCGGGGACGCCGCTTGCAGGGCCGTCCGATGCTCACGCTGGAGCTGACCGCTCTGAACTTCGAAGGCCAGTCCGTGGCGATTCAAACCAGCACCCACCAGGAGATGGGGCCGTCGCAGACCAAGCGGACCATGATCCTCGCCGGCGGGGGCGCCGTCCTCGGCACCGTGATTAGCGTGATTGCGGGCGGCGGCGTTCTGCTCGGCTCGAACGTCGGCGCCGCGGCGGGAACCGCAGTGCAGGCGGTGCGCGGCGGCAAAGACCTCCAGATTCCCGCCGAAGCCCTGGTGACGTTTACGCTGCAATCCCCGATTTACCTGTTCGAGTCCGGGCTGTGAAAAGCAGTGGTTAGTGGATAGTGAATAGTGAATAGTAGAAAGCAAAAGCTAATCACTAATCACTATCCACTCGCTCTTCGCTAATTCCCTTGACAACCGACTCCCGCTTCGCCTAGTCTGATGCTAGGCGAATAAATGGCGAATAACGGAGCAACTGCGGACGGTGCCGTGCGAGAGGGGCCGGCCGGGTGGTCGTACCCGGACTGGAGGGGCGTGGTGTACCCGGCTCCATCGCGGCCGTCACGGTCTGGGCCGCAGGAACTGGAGTTCGTGAGCCAGTACTTCGATACGGTCGAGATCAATACGTCCTTCTACCGGCCGCTGCGGCCGGAGATCGCGCGGGTGTGGCTGCGGAAGATTGCCTCCAACCCGCGCTTCCGCTTCACCGCGAAACTGCTGCGGCGGTTTACCCACGAACGCGCCGCGGGACCAGCCGAAGAAACGGTCTGCAAGGAAGGCTTCGCGCCCTTGCTCGAAGACGGGAAGCTGGGCGCCCTGCTGCTGCAATTTCCGTGGTCCTTCAAAAACACCGCTGAGAATCGCACCTACCTGGCGGGTCTGCTGGCGAAATTCGCCGAATACCCGCTTGTCGTCGAGGTGCGCCACGCTTCTTGGAACGCGCCGGAGACCCTCGCATTCTTGCAGGAGCGCGGCGCGGGATTCTGCAACATTGACCAGCCGCTGATTGGCCGCTCCATGCCGGCCACGGCCAGAGTCACCGCTCCGGTCGGCTACGTCCGCCTCCACGGGCGCAACTACGAGACCTGGTTCGCCGAAAACGCGGAAACCGGACTGCGCTACGACTACTTGTACACGCCGGACGAGCTGCGGGAGTGGGAACGGCGGATCGCCTCCGTCGCCGCGCAGTCGGAGACCACGTACGTGATCCTGAACAATCACTACCAGGGAAAAGCGGTGGTGAACGCACTGCAACTCAAAAGCAGGATCGCAAAAAAGCCGGTCCCAGCGCCGCCGTCCCTGC
>CAYWWM010000220.1:0-5485 GCA_964461735.1 uncultured Solibacteraceae bacterium
GCTTGAAGGCATCTATGCCGCCGTTGCGAAGATCATTGACCTGGTGATGCTCCTTGCGCCCTACGGCGTCTTCGCGCTGCTCTTCACGATGACGGCGCGCTTCGGCTTCTCGCTGCTCGAAAGCCTGGTCTGGTACGTGGGGACGGTCCTCGCCGCGCTCGCCTTCCAGCAGTTCGTGGTCTATTCCCTGATCCTGCGGCTGCTGGCGCGAACCAATCCACTCGATTTTTTCCGCCGGATTCGCGCCGTGATGCTGACGGCGTTTTCGACCTCCAGCTCGAACGCCACGCTGCCCATGGCGCTCCAGGTGGCGCGGGAGAACCTCGGGCTGCCGCCGAGCATTTCGAACTTCGTTCTGACCATCGGCGCCACCGCCAATCAGAACGGCACCGCGCTCTACGAAGGCGTGACGGTGCTGTTCCTCGCTCAGGTGTTCGGCGCGGGACTCACGCTCGAACAGCAGCTCTACGTGCTCGTGCTGGCCGTGCTGGCGGGCGTGGGGACCGCCGGCGTGCCCTCCGGCTCGATCCCGTTCATCATGCTGATCCTCACGCAGGTCAACGTGCCGATGGAAGGCATCGCCGTCATCCTCGGCATTGACCGCATCTTGGATATGTGCCGGACGGTGCTCAACGTCACGGGGGATATGGTTGCCGCAACGTATATCAGCCGGACAGAGGAGCCGGTCGCGGAGCCGTCGCTAACGGCGGTGTGAGCGCAACCGAGCAGTTTGTGGAATGCTTATGCTTCCTGTCATCCCGAGCGCAGCGAGGGACCTGCACGTTTTGGTGGGAAATCATCAAGAGCGCCGTGCAGGTCCCTCGTCGCTCACGCTCCTCGGGATGACACTCGAAAGGGGAGGGGGATACAGTAAGAATGGCTTGGAATTGGGCGGACACCAAACCACGATGGGAGGGTAATCCTATGGCGTCGAAGCTAGCGAGCAAGACCTGTGTTCCCTGCCGGGGTGGGGTGCCGCCGCTCAAGGGCGCGGAGCTAACGACGCTGCAAGGGCAAGTGAACGACGCCTGGAAGGTCGTTCAGGAGCACCATCTGATCCGCATCTTTCCGTTTCCGGATTTCAAGAAGGCCCTCGACTTCGTCAACCAAGTCGGAGCCATCGCGGAAGAGCAAGGGCATCATCCCGATATCTATCTCGCGTGGGGACGGGCCGAGGTCAAGATCTGGACCCACAAGATTGACGGGCTGACCGAAAGCGATTTTATTCTTGCGGCGAAGATTGACCAGCTTCCGAACGCGTGACACGGCCGCCATCGCCCCGTGATTCACATCCCCAGCTGATTCCTGTGGTATAGTCACGGCATGGCGACCGTTACGATACCCAAGACTTTATCCGAACGACGAGACCTGGTGGCAGTTCCGCGCGCGGAATACGAACGGTTCGTTGCGTGGCAGAGGAAGGTCAAGTCTGCCAAAACGTTCCTTCCGACCGAAGCAGAACAGAAGGCTCTCGCCAAGGCGAGAAAGCGCCGCGCGCGCGGGGAGGTGGCAGCTCTGGTTTAAGGTTCCGCCCGGACTGTCTCTCTTTTCTTCTCGCTCTCCACGCGTATTAGATCGGCCACGTACCGGAACGCTTCGGCCATTTCCCTTCGAGCCTCAGTTTGTCCCTGTTCGATTCGGAGAAGAATCTCTCGGGTGTTCTTTGCCTCTTCCTGAATGATTTCTCGGAGCCCTTTGGCTTGATCCCGTAAGATTTCCCGAGTATCGCCAGCTTCCTTCTTCAGCAGCCGATTATTGATCAAGCCGTAAATGGCGATAAAAACGCCCAGGATAGTCGCCATAGTACCGACCAGGGCCAGTGCTTCCCAGAAACTCATCTGCTCCTCCTTGCCCCGCCCGGTCTCGCGCCGCCGCTGCCGCTCCGTCCGCCGGGAGGTCCGAACTGCAGCGGAGTGACCTCTCTCGCCTGGCCGAAGCGGCCGAGCCCTTCGGCGAATTTGGGGAAGTCGCCGACCACGAAGATCGTCAACTGCTCGGTGTGGAGATACTGTTTGGCGACGCGCGCGACGTCCTCGGGAGTGACGGCCTGGTAGCCCGCGAATTCTTTTTCGAGATAATCGGCGGGCAAGGCGTCGTATTCGAGATTCATCAAGGCGCTCATGGCGCGGCCCGGCTCGGCGAACCGAAAGACGTAGCTGTAGAGGAACATCTCCTTGGCGGTGTCGAACTCGTCGCGGGAGACGGGGGCGGAGGCCATGCGGCGGACTTCGTCGAGGATCGAGTCAATGGCCTGCACGGTGGATTCGGTTTTGGTCTGGGCTACCACCAGAAAAAAACTGATGTCGCGCTGGCTGGTCGGGAAGGCGCTGCCGACGTCGTAGGCGAGGCCCTCGTCGTTGCGGACGCGCTTGACCAGGCGCGCGCTGAAAGACGAGCCGCCCAGGATCGAGTCCATCAGGTCAATGGCGAAGCGGTCGGGGTTGTCGCGGTTGGTGCCCCAGTGGCCGAGTCGGATGGTGGACTGGTTGAGCTCCCGCGGAATGTAATAGACGCCGGCCTTGGGCTGCGGGTTGACTCTGGGCAGGGGCGGGAGCGAGACCTGCGACCGGGCCCAGTTGCCGAACAGGCCCCGGATTTTTTCGAGCATCTCCGCCTTGTTGAAGTCGCCCGTCAGCCCCAGCATGATCTGATTGGGGTGAAAGAACCGTCCGTGGAATTGCACCAAGTCGTCGCGGCTGATTTGCCCGATCTGTTCGAGCGTAGGAGTGCGGCCGGAAGGATGACTTTCGGTAAACATCAGGCGGTTGAATTCGCGGCGGATCATCGGCGCGGGGTTGTCGTTCGAACTGCGCAGCCGGAACATGGCCTGCTGCTTGGCGAGGTCCACGCGCGATGCCTCAAACAGAGGATTGCGGAGCACATCGGCCAGGATGCGGAGACCCTCGTCGGCGTCCTTCTGCGGAACATTCAGCGTGACGACGCACTCCTCTGGCTGCATGGAAACGCCGAGCTCGGCGGAAATGAAGTCCAGGCGCTCTTCGAGCGTCTCGGGAGGGAAGCTCTTGGTGCCGCCGCTGCGCAGCACCTCGCCGACTAGTCCTGCCCTGCCGATCTCCGCCGCCGGCTCGTAGTACGTTCCGGTGCGCACAAAGGCCACGGCGTTGAGCAGCGGCAGGCGGTGGTCCTCCTGGAGATAGAGGGCCATTCCGTTGGGCAGGACCACGCGCTCGATCTCGGCGCCGAGTTTCGGGAACTTCGGCGGGAGCGGATCGCCCTTGAGCGCCATGGCGCGCTCCCAGCCGGGCGAATGCCGGTTGTCGGCAGGAGCGCCGCCGCGCGGCTCCTGGGAGGAGGCGGTTGCGGCGCAGACAAACAGGACGCCGAGCCACGTTCGGATGAGTCTTGCGCTGACGGGTTTCGTTTTGAACAGTCCGATTCCGCTTCGATGCATGATTCTCACTGCGCTCCTTCCGCGCGTTGCGGCGCTGGCGGCGCGCCGCCCGGTTCGCCGCTCTCGCCAGCCGACTTCGGGCGCAGCTCGCCGACGGTCCGGTTCGACGGCGTGAAATATTGCTTCGCCACGCGCTGCACGTCTGCGGCGGTCACCGCCTTCAGTTTCTCGCGCTCGGTGAGGAGATACCGCCAAGTTCCAGCCAGGTGCTCGACCGAGGAAATCATCCGCGCCACGCCGTTGTTCGAGCGCAAGGAGCGGATCAGCGAAGCGTCCACGCCGTTGCGCACGCGGGTCAGCTCTTCCTCGGTGGGCGGACTCATCTCGATCTTGGCCATCTCCTCGTAGATGGCCTTCTCGACCTCGGCAATGGATTTGCCCTCCGCCGGCGTCGCCGTGATGATGAAGAGGTTCGGATAGAGCGTGGTGTTGTTGCCGGCGTCCACGTCAAGCGCGAGCTTCTTGTCGAGCACCAGAGACTTGTAGAGACGCCCCGTGCGCGAGCTGCGGCCCACGCCGCTCCAGACCTGGGCGAGCACGTCGAGCGCAAAGCCGTCCTGGTGGCCGATCTCCGGGACGAGATAGCCGATGTAGAGGCGCGGCTGCGCGTCGGCCTCCAGCACCACGCGCCTCTCGCCCCGGCCCTGCGGCTCCTGGGGGATGTTGCGGGGCGGGATCGGTTGCGAAGGAATCGGACCGAAATACTTCTCCATGAGAGCGAAGGTGCGGTCGGGATCAATGTCGCCGACGATCGCCGCGATGACGTTGTTGGGGGCGTAGTAGGTCTTGAAGTATTGCAACACTTCTTCCCGCGTCATGCGGTCAATGTCGGAAGGCCAGCCGACGATCGGATTGCGGTAGGAATGCGCCAGGAACGCCGCGGCCTGGAAGCTCTCCCAGAGTAGGCTTTCCGGGCGTGTGTCGGTGCGCATGCGGCGCTCCTCGTGCACTACGTCGCGCTCGGAGTAGAACTCGCGGAAGACCGGGTTGGCGAGGCGGTCGGATTCGAGGTAGGCCCAGACTTCGAGCTGGTTCGACGGCAATTGCACGAAGTACTGCGTGGAGTCCCAGCCCGTGCTGGCGTTCAAGCCGACGCCGCCGATGCGCTGATTGGTCTGCCAGAACTCGTCGGTGATAATGTAGCTGCGCTGCTCCTCCTGCGCCGCCGCCATCTCTTCGCGGAGGCGTTTGATCTTGGCCTCGTCCGGCTTCTCCGGGCCGCGCTTGCGCAGCTCGAGGTCGAGCTCTGCGTAGAGCTGGTCAATCTTTTCCATCAGGGGAGTTTCGGCCCGGAAATCGGTCGTGCCGTAGGTCTGCGTGCCCTTGAACATCATGTGTTCGAGCAGGTGGGCGATGCCGGTCTTGCCCTGCGGGTCATCCACGCCACCGACCTTGAACAGGAGATACAGCGCGACGGTGGGCGAGTCGTGGCGCTCGACCATCAGAACCCGCATCCCGTTCTTGAGAGTTCGTTCGACGACGTTCAACTGCACGTCGCTGAGGTCCGGGGGGGTCTGAGCGCGGAGCACGCCGGGAAGCATCGCTGCCCAGACGTAGAAGCAAGCGACGCTGACGGCAACCGCTACCGTGCGGGACAAGAGTTGCGAACCGCTTCTCATCTCAATTCCTTTCCTGATTCCCTCTGCGAGGACGACCTCCGGCCTGCCCCCTGGAATCCGCCGGGCAACGAGCAGGCTGCGGGGCTCCTTACAGGATAAACGGATTGGGGGCAGAAGGGGAACAGAAATTCGCGCCCTTGCCTCGTTCAGCGAACTCCCTACTCATATGCATGAGGTATACTACACAAGAGGGGCCTTCATGCAGGCACGGCGAGAACTGCCCGCAGAGAAATTAATGGATGTGGCGAACATTGCGGTTGCGGCAATGATATTCGGTCAGTTCATCTCCGGTCAGCTTTTCCATATCAGCTTGGGGATAGCTGGTTTCGTGCTTTGGGCGCTCATCTATTTTGCGGCTTATTTTTACCTTCTCAACGAAAGGGAATAACTCCATGCTCGGTCTGTACATCCTTTTAGGAGGGATTGCGGTGAGTGCGCTGCTCCTGAGATCGGA
>CAYWWM010000221.1:0-5471 GCA_964461735.1 uncultured Solibacteraceae bacterium
GACACCTGGTTCAGCTCCGCGCTGTGGCCCTTCTCGACGCTCGGCTGGCCCGATGACACCAAGGATTTGCGCGCCTTCTATCCCACCTCGCTCATGATTACCGGCTTCGACATCCTGTTTTTCTGGGTGGCGCGGATGATGATGATGGGCATCGAATTCATGCGCGAGGCGAAGCCTGACGACTCGATTCCGTTCCGCCTCGTCTACATCCACCAGTTGGTCCGCGACGCCGAGAAGCAGAAGATGTCGAAGACCAAAGGCAACGTCATTGACCCGCTCGCCGTCACGGAGAAATACGGGACCGACGCCGTGCGCTTTACGCTCGCCATCATGGCTGCGCCCGGCACCGACATCGCGCTTTCGGAAGACCGCATGGAGGGCTACCGCGCCTTCGCCAACAAGATTTGGAACGCGGCGCGGTTCCTGTTCCTGTCCATGGAGAAGGCCGACCTTCCGGCCTGGCAGCCGCCCGCCGACGGGGGTTTCCGGCCCGTGGCGGGGCCGGACGGAACAGTCTCTGTGGAAGACCGCTGGATTTTCTCGCGCCTCGCGCGCGTCGCCGATACGATGGACAAGGCCTGGAATGAGTTTCGCTTCCATGAAGCGGCGCACGAAATCTACCACTTCTTCTGGCACGAGTTCTGTGACTGGTATCTGGAACTCAAGAAACTCAGTTTTGAGGCAGTAAACGAGAAGTCCGAGGACCTGCGACCGGCAGGACTGCGTGTGGCGTTTGAAAATCTTTGCCGCGCACTCGACGTGGCGCTGCGCCTGCTGCATCCGATGATGCCGTTTATCACCGAAGAGCTCTGGCAGCGTCTCGGCCAGCGAAAGGGTTCGATCGCGCTCGCCGCGTTCCCCGCGCACGACCCCGCGCTGCTCGACGAGAGCGCCGAGCGCGAGATCGCGCGGGTCCAGGAGATTATCGGCAACATTCGCAATATGCGCGCCGAGATGCGCGTGGACGCCAAGCGGAAGATTCCCGTGGAGCTGCACTCGGCGGGAGACGGCATGGCGCGCCTCGGGACCGACTACCGCCCGGCGATCGAGCGGCTGGCGAACCTCTCGGCGCTGCGCCTGGTGTCCCAGCCTCTCACGAGCGAAGGCGGCGTCGTGCGGGCGCTGCCCGACTTTGCTCTCAAGATTTCGCACCAGGACGCCGTGGACCTCGAAGCGGAGCGCAGCCGGCTCGTTCGCGAGAAAGAGAAGCTGGAGCGCGAGACGTCCGCGCTGCGCGGGCAGCTTGCCAACGAGCAGTTCCTGGCGAAAGCGCCGCCTGCCGTGGTCCAGAGCCTGCGGCAGCGTTTGGAAGAACTCAGCTCCCAGCATCGCAAAGCAGCGGAGACCCTGGAGAAACTCGGCTGAGGAAAAGCGGCGGGAATGCCACGGAGGCACAGAGGCACAGGGACAAGAATTCAGGAGTCAAGAAGCCAGGAGCTACTGAAGGTCGCATAATAGAGCGCGGCAGGTAGACGTCAGGGCACGGCTTCAGCCGTGCCGTAAACGTAGCAAAATCAAGGGCTTCAGCCCCTGAGGTTTGTAGTGCCGACCTATCACACAGGCGCTATATAACGCCATGCTCAATAGGAGCCAGAAGAACCCGTATTGCCTCGGTTCGGCATGACCGTTCCGGCGCTCGTTCTTCCTACTGACTCCTGACTCCTGTTTTCTCCGTGCCTCTGTGGCGGAACGGCATGACCAAGCACCTGGACCGGCGTCTGGACGATCTGATTGATCTGCTGACGGAGAATGCCACGGTCGTGATGAGCGGCACGAAGCTTGCGGCGCAGTTGCGCGTGCCGCATTCGACGCTCTGGGAATTGATCGAGCGGGCGCGCGAGTGGGGCGCGGACGTGCGCGGCCTGCCGGGAAGCGGCTACCAGCTCCTCAAAGTGCCGGACGTGCTCACGCCGAAAATGATCCGGCAGCGGCTGCACGGCGGCTCCTTCGGCTGTCGCATCCATCATTATTATCAGGTGGACTCGACCATGACCGAGGCGGCGCGTCTCGCCGCGGCGTCAGGAAAAGCTCCGCACGGCACGCTGGTGGTCGCCGAGGAGCAGACCGCCGGGCGCGGGCGCTTCGGGAGGAACTGGTTTTCGCCGCGCGGCACGGGGCTTTACTGCACGCTCCTGCTGCGCCCGGAGCTGGCTCCCGCCGCCGCGCCGATTTTGACGCTGCTCGCCGGCGTGGCCGTCGCCGAGGCCGTTCAAGAGATCGCGCCGACGCCCGCGGACATCCGCTGGCCGAACGACGTGATGCTGCGCGGCAAGAAGTGCGCTGGCATTCTCGTCGAGATGACCGCGCAGCCGGAGCGCGTCGAGCACGCCCAGATCGGCGTCGGCGTCAACGTAAACCAGACGGCGATCCCGGCGGAGCTCGCCGCCGAGGCTACTTCGCTGCGCCGCGAGACGGGCCGCGCCGTTTCCCGCGTCGAGATGCTGGCTTCGATTTTGAGCCGCATGGAACTGTATTATGATCGCTTGCAGAAGCGCGGCGCCGCGGCCATCGTCGAGCGCTTCAGCGAGATTTCGAGCTACGCCCGCGGCAAGCGCGTCCGGGTTACGGATAATGCGCGCGTTCTGATTGGCGAAACCATTGGCCTCTCGCCAGAGGGAATGTTGCTCGTCCGGCGTGACGACGGGCCGACCGAAGCCGTGCTGAGCGGGCTGGTCCGGCCGGAGTGAAAACGATGCTGCTGGCGATGGATGTCGGGAACACCAACACCGTGCTGGGCGTCTTTGCGGGCGCAACGTTGAAGGCGCATTGGCGACTCACCACGGCCCGCGATCAGACCGTGGACGAGTACGGCATCCTGACGCGCGACCTCTTCACGCTCGCCAGCATCGCTGCGAAACGGATCGAAGGCGTGATGATCGCTTCCGTAGTTCCGTCCTTGAACGCCACGCTGACCGAGATGGCGGAGCGATACTTCGGCGTGCAAGCGCGGTTCGTCGAGCCGGGCGCGCAGACCGTGATGCCCGTGCTCTACGACAACCCGCAGGAGGTCGGCGCGGACCGCATCGCCAACGGCGTCGCCGCGTTCGCCAAGTACGGCGGGCCTTGCGTGGTCGTGGATTTCGGCACGGCCATCAATTTCGACGTGGTCTCCGCGCGCGGTGAATACTTGGGCGGCGTGCTCGCTCCGGGCCTCGGGATTTCCGCCGACGCGCTCCTCGCGCGGGCCGCGCGGCTGTTTCGCGTCGAAATCCGCGACCCCGGCCGCGTCATCGGGACCAACACGGCCGTCTCGCTCCAGGCTGGCATTTTTTACGGCTTCACCGGCCTCGTGGACGGCATCCTCGAACGGCTGAAACGAGAGCTGGGCGAGAACACGCGCATCCTTGCGACCGGCGGTCAGGCCGCGCTCATTGCCGCCAGCTCGCGCTACATCACGACGGTGGATGAGCATCTGACGCTCGACGGCCTCCGCATCCTGTGGGAGAGAATGAATCAGAGCCGCGACCGCGAGGGAGCGGGCCGCAGGCGGAAGGTGGCGACAAAACGCTCAGCCCGCCCGAAGCAAACCAAGGGGCCAAAGTAACGCGACAGTTCGCCGTCCGTCGAGAGACCACATGGAGATTCGCGATTTGTTTTTGAAGCAGAAGGAAGTCACGCGCAAGCGCACGCGCACGATCTATCCTTCCATACCGCGGGACAAGGTGAACTGGGTTCCGGTCGAGGGAGCGCTGTCGCTCGGGCTGCTGCTCCGCCACGTCTGGCACTCCGAGTCCGGCGTGCGCGAGGTGCCGCTCTACGACCGCTGGGGCTACTACGAGCGGCGCATCCCCGAGGGCTTGTTCCCCATCCTCGGCGAAGTCAGCGACGTGGACAGCGAAATCGAGAGCCTCGAAACCACGCACCAACAGACGCTGGACCTCGTCGCGGCGATGCCCGTCGAGCGCTGGGAGCGGGAATTCGTCAACGAGCAGTTCGGCTTCCGCCGCAAGGGGTACGCCATCCTGCTCGGGATCATCGAACACGAGGTGCACCACCGCGCGCAATTGCTGACTTATCTGCGCATCCTGGGAACGCCTTGGCCGGGGCACTGAGCCGGCGCGGCAATTCCGCGGTGCGAGACGGCACATGACGGCGCGGGACGAGGCGGGACGAAGCGGGACGAAAAAATGACCCGCAGGGCTGACGTGTGGAGAATTATTTCAACTATTTCACCGAAATCGAAGAGTACTTCTGGCAGAAGCGCGGCACGGCGCTGCTCGTCTCGGCGCTCGACTGGGCCTTGATTGACACCTGGAAGCAGGCTCAGATTCCGCTCGCTACGGTTCTCCAAGGGATTGACGACACGTTTGAGAAATACGAAAAGCGCCGCCGCCGCTCGCGGAAAGTGAACTCGCTCGCCTACTGCCACCAGGCGGTCCTGGCTGCCGCCGAGGACGCCGAGCGCACCAAGCTGCCGCATCCGTCGAGCGGCGAGCCGATTCCCCGCGCGGAGCTGGCCAAGTTTTTCTTGCGCAACGCGGAGGCGCTCGCCAAAGCCGCTCTCGCGTTCGAGGAGCAGCGCCGCCCGGAGTCCGCCGCGACGTTGCTGGCGCTGGCGGCTTCGCTCCGCGAGCTGGCCGAAGCGGCCGGGACCGATGTGCCGCTCGACCTCGAAGCCATCGAGCGCCGCCTCACGGTGCTCGAAGATAAGATGCTTTCGATTCTCGAGAACGCCGCGCCCGAGTCGGAATTGGTGGCGCTGCGCGCGGAGCTCGATCGGTCGCTCGGTCCGGCGCGGCGGAACCTCGGGAGGGAGCAGGTGGCGCATCTCGAACGGCAGTTCCTGGCGCGCAAACTCCTTGCCAAGGCAGACCTGCCGCGACTCAGCTTGTTCTATTTGTGACGGAATGTCAGCCGTGGCTGGGTGTCATCCCGAGGAGCTGGCGACGAGGGACCTGCACGTCGGTTGTTGATTTGAGATTTGCACAAGCTTTCAGTGATTCCCCTATGAGCGACGCCCCCGAAAGCGCCGAGCAAACCCTGGACGTTTCCATCGAGAAACTGGTCTACGGAGGCGACGGCCTGGCGCGCACTTCGCAAGGGGTCGTGCTCGTTCCCGGCGTGATTCCAGGCGAGCGGGTCAGCCTGCGCCTCGAAGAGCGGAAGAAAGGCGTCCGCCGGGGGCAGTTGCTCGAATTGGCGGAGCCGAGCGCGGACCGCGTCGCCGCCGACTGCCCCTATTTCGGGCGCTGCGGCGGCTGCCAGCATCAGCACATCACCTATGCCCGCCAGCTCGCTTTGAAGCAGGACATTCTGCGGGAATGTTTCGAGCGCGTCGGAAAAATCCGCCTCGAAGTTCCCGTCTCGGCGACGGCCGCGGAGCCTTGGGGCTACCGCAATCGCGCGCGGCTTCAGTTGGAAAAACAGGGGGACGCATTCCGCATCGGCTACCACGAGCCGCAGTCGAACCGGCTCTGCGCCGTGGAGCGATGCCCGATCAGCTCGCCCGCCATCAACGAGGTTCTGGCGAA
>CAYWWM010000222.1:0-3910 GCA_964461735.1 uncultured Solibacteraceae bacterium
CGGCGACCTCCGCGTTGCGAACGCGGCGCTCTCCCAACTGAGCTAGCCGCCCACGTCTCTCTGCCTATGGTAGCACGATCCGCAAGAAGCCAGGAGTCAGGAGGCAGAAGCCAGAAGAAAGAAGTCAAGAAGTCAAGAAGAACAAATCTCCCCGGCAAATCTCTGGTTCTGACGGGGGTTCACTTCGTCCGGTTCGGGGGACCCTGCGACAACATCTGGACCTTGTAGAGAGCCTCGAAAGCGGTCAGATACAAGGTGCGCCGGTCGGGGCCGCCAAACGCCGCGTTCCGAGCCACGGCCGGGAGCCGAATCGTACCCAGGTAATTGCCGCGCGAGTCAATCACCTGGACTCCGGAACCGGTGGTGACGTAGAGTCTTCCCTCGGAATCGAGCGCCATTCCATCGGCGCGGCTCCGCAAGCCCAGCGTCCCTGGCTCCGGATCTCGCAGCTTCACGAACGGGCGCTTATTTCGCGCGCTGCCATCGGGCTGCACGTCGAAGGAATAGACGTACTCGCCCTCCGTGTCGCCCACGTAGAGGGTCCGGCCATCGAGGCTCAGGCTGATGCCGTTGGGGCGCGCGATCTGATCGTCAATGAGCAGGACCTCGTTGCCGGGGGGGCCGGGACGGATGTAGTAGACGCTGCCCGGCTCCTTGGGAGCGACATCCGGCGCGGGGCGCGGCCCGGGGTCGGTGAAGTAAATTCCTCCGCGGCGATCCGGGATCAGGTCATTCGGCCCTCGCAGCGGTTTCCCGCCGTATCCGGTCGCGAGGGCCGTGAGCGCGCCTCCGGGCGCGATCGCAATGATCCGCGGCCCGTTGCCTTCCGCGCCGAGCAGGCGGCCATCGGGCAACAGATACAATCCATTGGTCCGGTTGGTATTTTCCCGCCACACGGCAACCTTACCGTCGCGGTCCAGTTTGTAAATTCGGTTCTCATCGAGAGCCGTGAAGTAAAGTCCGCCGTCCGGCGTGGGCATGGGCCCTTCCAGGCCGCGCAACCCATCCTTAACCAATTGCACCGGAGTGCCGGCGCGAAGCACGCCGGGGATTTCCGCCTGCGGCGGCGGGGTGGTCTGGGACAGGCCAACTTCTAGGGAAAGCCAAAGGACGAGCGCAAGCATGGGTACTCGATTCATGGGAATTCCTCCTTGGTCGGCCAATTATTCCTTCGGGCTTCTGACTTCTAACTTCTAAACTTCTTCCCGTTACGCGTCGCGGAGAAACTGGGCCGCCTCTTCGGGCGGCGTAGGATTGATGTAAAAGCCAGTGCCCCATTCGAATCCGGCAATCCGCGTGAGGCGCGGCATCATCTCGAAGTGCCAGTGGTAGTAGTCGTTGCTTGGCTCGATCAGCGGGGAAGTGTGGATGACGAGATTGTACGCCGGAGAAACGAGCACTTTCTCCACGCGCGACAGCAGCAGCTTCAACGTTTTAGCCAGGTTCTCGTAGGTGTGCGACTGGGACTCCTCGAACGAGGATTCATGGCTCTTCGGAAGAACCCAGGTCTCAAACGGGAAGCGCGGCGCGTACGGCTCCAGAACGACGAAGTCATCGTTCTGGTAGACCACCCGAGTCTGCGCCTCCAATTCCTGGCGTATGATGTCGCAAAAGATGCACCGCTCCTTGAGCGTGTAGTACTGCTTGGAGCCGTCCACTTCTTCCCGCACGCGCTTGGGCACGATCGGCAGGGCGATCAACTGGCAATGCGAATGCTCGAGCGATGCGCCCGCGGCCACCCCCTGGTTCTTGAAAATCAGGATGTAGCGGAAGCGGCGGTCCTTCTTCAAATCCAGAATCCGGTCGCGGAAGGCCCACAGGACGTCCTCAATCCGTTTTTCCTCGAGCTGTTCCAGGGTCTTGTCGTGATCCGGGGTCTCGATGATGACCTCATGCGCGCCGATGCCGTTCATCTTGTCGAACAGCCCTTCGCCTTGCCGACCGAGGTCCCCTTCGATGCCCAGGGCGGGGAACTTGTTCGGCACCACGCGCACCGTCCAGCCGGGGGTGTTCGGGGCCGTACCGTTGCTGCGATACGCCAGAATCTCCGGCGGAGTCTTTGCTTCGTTGCCGTAGCAGAAGGGACAAAAACTGCCCGGGCGCTTCGGCTCCGGTTCGTGCACGAAGTCGCTGGGGCGCCGCGCGCGGTCCGTCGCGATAATCACCCACCGCCCGGTCACCGGGTCCTTGCGCAATTCAGGCACCCTGAGTTTCCTCCTCCGCTCCACGCCGCCGCCAGGGGCGGCATTCCGCTTCCCTACTGCCGCGCGGCCGGGGCCGCCGATTCCCGGAAGGCGTCCCGAAAATGCTCGACGGTCATTCCTCCCGGAGAAGCCAGAACGCTGACAATATCAAATCGAATCGGGGCTGACAACCGGCGTGCCTGGCGGCAATACTCGCGCGCGGCGGCAGTCAAAAGCCGTTGCTTCTCTCGATCCACGGCGGCGTCCGGCGAAACGGGGGCATCGGAATTCCGCGTCTTGACCTCCACGAAAACCAGCGTATCTCCTTCCCAGCCGATCAGGTCGATCTCTTTGTGTGATCCCGCAGCCCGATAATTCCTCGCCACCATGATAAAACCTTCTTTGCGCAAGTGCCAATAGGCCGCTTCTTCCCCCTCGCGGCCGAGCCGTGCGGCGGGGGTGAGGTCCTTCTCCCGGCGCACAACCGCCTGCGACATCCGTCGGAGAATACTGTGCCAGAATCGGACTGCGGGATTCACCTACAGCCTCACCCCTTCGCCCGGTCATCCGGAGGAGTCCTGCGGGAAATCGAACGGCGACGAGGGACCTGCCCGCTTATCGCTTCGCCTCTTCTCGTTCGATTTGGCTAAGGCACTGGTCGAGGATTTGGACGGCGGTCTCAAGCTGCGCGCGGCTAATCACAAGCGGCGGCATGAGGCGCAGTGTGCTCAGGCCGCAGCCGAGCACCAGCACGCCCTTTTTGAAGGCGAGCTCGACGAGGCGGTTGCGCTCCTCCGTGGCGTGCTCCTTGGTTGCGCGGTCTTTCACCAGCTCGATCCCGACCATCAAGCCCTGGCCGCGCACGTCGCCGAGCAGCGGATGCCGCGCGGGCCAGTCCCGGAGGAGCTCCATCACGTAGCGCCCCATGCGCTCCGCGTGCGCGATGTACTTTTCTTCGAGCAGCCCGATCGTGGTCAAGGCGGCGGCGATGGCGACGGGATTGCCTCCGAACGTCGAAGCATGCGCGCCCGGCGGCCAGTTCATGATCTCGGCGCGGCTGATCATGGCGCCGAGCGGCATCCCGGAGGCGATTCCCTTGGCCACGCACAGAATGTCCGGCACCACGCCGGCGTGCTCGCACGCCCACATCTTGCCCGTGCGTCCCATGCCGCACTGCACTTCGTCGAACACCAGCAGGATGCCGTGGCGGTCGCAAATGCGCCGCAGCTCGCGCAAAAATTCCGGCGGCGGGACGACGTAGCCGCCCTCGCCCTGAATCGGCTCCACGAAGATCGCCGCGACCTCCTCGCTCGGCACGGATGTCCGGAACAATTGCTCTTCGATGACGCGCGCGCAAAAGACGCCGCAGTCTTCCGGCTTCAGGTTGTAGACGCAGCGGTAGCAGTTGGCGTAAGGAATGTGAATTACGCCGGGGACCAGCGGCCCGAAGCCGCGCTTCTGCACCGGGCGGCTCGCAGTGAGCGACAGCGCGCCGTAGGTCCGCCCGTGAAACGCGTTCTGGAAGGCGATGAACTTGTCCCGGCCGGTGTAAATCCGCGCCAGCTTCATGGCGGCTTCAATTGCTTCCGTTCCGGAGTTCCCGAAATAGACCCGTTTGCGGCTCCCGCCGGGCGCAATGTCGGAGAGCTTTTTCGCCAGGGCGGTCAGGCTCGGGTAGTAGAAATCCGTCCCCGACATGTGAATCAATTCGGCGGCCTGACCGCGGA
>CAYWWM010000222.1:3920-5464 GCA_964461735.1 uncultured Solibacteraceae bacterium
AGCGCGAATCGCCCGCACGACTTGCGGATGGCAGTGGCCCGTGGCCACGACGGCAATTCCGGCGCTCAAATCGAGAAACCGGTTGCCGTCCACGTCTTCGACCAGCGCGCCCCGGCCGCGCTTTGCCACAAGCGGATAGCTGCGGGTGTAAGACGGCGAAACGTATTGATGATCTTGCTCCACGACGCGCCGGGCGTGCGGGCCGGGAAGACGCGTGCGGATCAGCGGCCCATCCCCAGCCTTGCCATCCCGAGGAGCAAAGCGACGAGGGAGCTGCACGGTTGTGCTCTTTTTCCTAGCTTTCCCGCGCACTATTTCCGCCTCCACCGTACGCCGTCTTTGGTGTCTTCGATCAAGACACCGGCGGCGGCCAGGTCATCCCGGATCCGATCCGCCAGCGCGAAATCTCTCTTGCGGCGAGCCTCCTGGCGCGCTTCGATCTTCCTCTCGATCTCCGCACTCCCCTGATCGCCTTCACGCACTTGCTTTCCCTCTCTGTGATCCGCCGAAGAGGGCAGCACGTCGAAGATCCGGTTCCATTGCTCTAAGCAGTCGAGGACCCTTCGGGCGTTTCCTTGCAGGAAGGTTCCTTCGTCAATTGCTGTATTGGCTTCGCGGACAAGCTCAAACAACACTCCGAGGGCTTGCGCCGTATTGAGATCATCGTCGAGCGCCTTGCTCAGCTCTTCCGGAAACGTGGCAGTCTTTTCTGCGAGGTCGGCATTGGTTCCCTCGGGAAAAGCCGACTGCAGGACGCGAAACCGGAAGTTCTCGAGGCGCTCGATGGCGTGGGCGGCCTGCTCCAGACCTTCGAGCGTAAAGTTCAACTGCTTGCGATGCGGGACGGACGCGAGCAGATAGCGAATCGCCGCCGGGGAGTGTCCCCGCTGGAGCAGATCGCGCAGCGTGTAGTAATTGCCGAGCGACTTTGACATCTTTTGCCCGTCCACGAGCAGATGCTCCGAATGCACCCAATAGCGCGCGAACGGCTTGCCGGTCAGGGCTTCCGACTGCGCGATTTCGTTCTCGTGGTGCGGGAAAATCAGGTCTGTCCCGCCGGCGTGGATGTCGAAGCTCTCGCCCAGGTACCTGGTCGCCATGACCGAGCACTCGATGTGCCAGCCCGGCCGCCCCGGTCCGAACTCCGAATCCCAAGACGGCTCGTCCTCTTTGGACGCCTTCCAGAGGACGAAATCCCGCACGTCGGCCTTCTCATACTCATCCTGGTCCACGCGCGCGCCGGGCCGATTTCCGGAGAGATCAATTTTCGAGAGCTTGCCGTAACCGGGAAATTTCTCGACCCGAAAATAAACCGAGCCGTCGCTGCGATAGGCAAACTCGCGCTGCTCGAGGTCCCGAATCGTCTGCACCATGTCGGGGATATGGTCGGTGGCGCGGGCGACGATCTCGGGCTGCTCCGCGCGCAGCGTGCGCATGTCTTCCCAGAACGCGCCGATATATTGGTCGGTATAGTCTCGCAGCGGCAGCCCCGCAGCCTGCGCGTTGCGGATGGTCTTGTCGTCCACGTCGGTCAGGTTCATCAC
>CAYWWM010000223.1:0-2360 GCA_964461735.1 uncultured Solibacteraceae bacterium
CGTGCGGAACCGCGAGTTTCGCGGATGCGGCCCGCCTCTGGATTCAACACCTCGTTGATGAACACCTCCGTCTCCGGCGTGCCGAAGTTAGGCCGATTAAAGAAGTTGAAGAACTCGGCCCGGAACTGGATGCGCTGATTTTCGGTCACCTGGAAGTTCTTCAGTAAGGAGAAATCAACCGAAGCGAGGCCCGGCGAGGTCATCGTTGCGGCTCCCAGCGTGCCAAAGAAGCCCGGTTGGTAGTCCGGGTCATCTGCGCGGCAGACCCGGGAACCTTGGCAAACCGACGGCACAAACTGGCTGCTGTCGTAGTACCTGTCCGGCCCGCCGAGTACCGGGTTATTGTCGCCGCCCGGGATCAGGTTCACCCGCAGGCTTTCGTTGTCACCAATGACGACTTCCTGCGTCGTGCTGTTATCCGTCAACGAAAGCGGGTGCCCATCCGTGAGGGTAATGATCCCGTTGGTTTGCCAGCCGCCGAGCAGGGCTCCGGCCAGACCGGTCAGGTTCTGCCCCGGCACCTCGTACGTGAAATTCAGCGTGAAGGAGTTGCGAATGTCGAAGGCGGACAGTCCCTTTTTCAAGTGCAAGTCCCAATAGTAGATCCCGCGCTGTCCTTGCGGAAATTCCTCGCCACCCTGCGTAACCCCCGAGCCTTGATCGATGGACTTGGAGTAGTTGTACGCCATTTGGAGTTGGAGACCCTGGGCCATGCGCTTCTGCACGCCCACGGCCAAACCGTGGAAGTAGCTGTTGCCATTCGAGGACTGCGTCCGGACCTCACCAAATGCAGGGTTGAGAAAGTCAGCACCTGCCGTGAAATGCTTCCGACCCGCGGGCTGATTCGGCCAGCCGTCCCAACGGCGAATGTTCGGGAGGCTCTGCTGCAGCAGGTGCAATCCACGAGACCCCGTATAACCCGCCGAAACCATCCAATTCGCGCTCAGCTCCCGCTGCAACGTCAGGCTCCACCGGTGCACGTAGGTGTTCGATTGATTAAACTCCATGTACCGGACGTTGAAGCCGGAGAACCTCGGATCGGTCAGCAGGTCGTTATAAACGGTAACCGCCTGCGGCTGCACTCGCATCGGCCGCCGGTTGGCAGGGATCGCCGTGGACCCGCGGGCTCGCAAGCGCGCGGTCTCCACGAAAGGCGGCAACTCTTGTAAAGAGGTCCGGAGCGCGAACAGCATCGGGTAATCGTAGAAGATCGAATAGCCGCCGCGCAGCGACGTCTTCCGGTCCCCGGGCGCCCACGCGAATCCCAATCGCGGGCTGAAGCTCTTCAGAGTGGGGTTCTTAAAGTACTCTTCGATGGTTCCGACAAACGGTCTCGGTTCGTTCGTGAATTGGGCCGCGACTTGTGTTGTAACCGATACGAACGGGTCAAAGAAGTTGACGAGGTTGGAGATCAAATGGTTGTCTTCGTCCGGGACGGTCACAAATTCATACCGCAAACCCAGGTTGAAAGTCAGCGATGGCAGCGCCTGCCAGTTGTCCTGGAAGTAAGAACCGAATAGGAGCTGCCTCATATTCCGAGGAGGGCTCTCATGCCCCGGAGAAAAGACCTGGAAATCATCCGCCTCGTTTCTCAAGAAGTCGTCCAAATCCCGGAACGTCCATAGCCCATTGCAGCCCCGGCTACAGCTCTCCTGCAAATAGCGGAACCGCTTAATCTCCGCTCCCAGGCGGAAAGAGTGGTTTCCCCGGCTCAGCGACAAGCCTTCCTTGAACTGAAAAGCCTTTTGAAGGTAGTGGGAGAAATCCACCCGGTAGCCAACGGAGTCGGGTCCGCCAGTGATGTTGATTTGCCCTACACGCTCCCGGTTCGGATGGAAAGCGAGAGCCTTGGTATCCCGAGTGCCCAGCGGCACGTCACCGAATATTTCACTGAAGCTATACCCGAACTTGAACTCGTTGATCGAAGTCGGGGAAAGCACGCTGGTATGTCCTATCGAGAGGGTGTGCTTCTTGGTGGTTGTACCGTTGCCGCCTCGATCTCCATTTTCTGTCACATCACCCAGGATGCCAAAGGGGGAACGGTCACTGTCATCGAAGTTATAGGTTCCGGTCAGGAAGCCCAACTTCTCGCTGCCAAATTGGTGATCGAATTTCCCAGCCACGAAATCATCATTGACTGGCTCGCGCCGGGGTCCAGAAACCACGATTGTACCGGGGTTCGCCCGTTCGTTCGGCAACGGAGTATTCCCTTGACCCGGCACTGGCCACAGCGCCAGGTAGGGAACAATTTGCGGGTTCAACGCCGGCACACCCGGAAAATTCCCCGCGCGAGCTGCCTCGGTCAGCACCGCTACGGTTTGGGTTTCATTCAGGCGCTCCCGGAGTCCTTCATAACTTCC
>CAYWWM010000223.1:2370-5464 GCA_964461735.1 uncultured Solibacteraceae bacterium
TCCGAAGAAGAAAGTTCGGTCCCGTACGATAGGCCCTCCCAAGGAGCCGCCGAACTGGTTGCGCTTGAACTCTGGCTTTATGCCGTCATTGAACGTGTTGTCCTCCCAACGCGGAGCATCCAAGTTGTCGTTGCGCAGTGTCCAGAACCCGGAACCGTGCAGCGCGTTGGTCCCGGACTTGGTCACCGCGCTGACGATGGCTCCGGCAGCGCTCTGGTATTCCGCGGAGTAATTGTTGGTTACAATTTGGAACTCCTTCACCGTCTCGGCCCCGATGTAGGACCCGGAGGCCCCTTGGGGGTTGTTGGAAAGATCGGTGTTGGATACACCGTCCAGCAGGAAGAGGTGCTGGGTCCCGCGCGCGCCGGCCACGGCGATCTTGTCCCCATTGCCGCCAAACACGCCTTTGCCGGCAGGACTCTTGAGCACTCCGGGCAGCGTAAAGGCCAACTGCGTCAGGTCCCGTCCGCCCATCGGTAAGTTCTCTAATCGCTCTCCGGTCACTACGTTGGAGACGGTAGCTGTCGTAGTTTCGATCAGCGAAGCTTCGCCGGTAACGGTAACCTGCTGTGTGACCTCGCCGACCTGCAGCGTGTGGTCCACGACCGCGCTGCGGCCTACGGTCAGCTCAATGCCGGCCCGAATGCTGGTCTGGAATCCGGTGAGGCTGGCCCGGACCTCATACTGCCCGACCGGCAGATTCGGGGCTTCGTAGCGCCCTGTGGGACCCGTGGCGGTGTTCCGGCTGATCCCCGTGTCCACGTTTGTCACGACGATCGCCGCGCCGGGGACCATCGCCCCCGAAGCGTCGGTCACGGTTCCCGTGATGGTTCCCGTTGTCAACTGCGCCAGCGCTACCGCAGCGCTCAGCAACAACACACTCAAAAGCACACTTGAGGCTTGAAATTTCCTCATGGTCTCCTCCGTTTACTCTCGTTTATCAAGTTCAATGTATTCCCAGACTTGCTCGCCCTTCCGCGCTATGCGGAAGAAAAATGCCTTCGCTAACAATTACCTCAGTTCTGCCATACCTTGACTCCAGTTACTTTTACCGTATGGAAAACCCGTGGAATTGTCAAGGAGGCGGAGCGCGCACCGGAAGCAAGCGTTCTGCGGATGGTACAGTCCGACGGAGGACTTCCCGAGAAGAGAATTCTTTCCCGGGGGAGTGGTTCACCAGCCGTTGGCGAGTTGCCTCCGGCTCAGGCCTGCCGCTCGCGTTGCGCGGCGAGCGAGTACTTGGGATACCAGGTAGCGTCCGCGCCGACGCCGAATCGCGCGATCCGCACGTCGAGCAGGAAGGGCCGACCGTCGCGCAGCGCGCGAATCGCTCGGTCAATGGCCGGGCGCAGCTCGTCGGTGTTTCGCACGATGGCGCCGTTGATGTTGTAGGCCGCAGCGAGCTTGGTGAAGTCCACGTCGGGGTCGCCCAGGTAGGACACGTAATCCCGGTTGGCGAGGCCCGCCGGCCCGCGTTCGCCGCTCACGCCGGCTTCTCCCATGATCTGCCAGCGCGTTTCCTCGTAGGAGCGGTTGTTGGTAATCACCGTCAGGACTGGAATGTCGTAGCGAGACTGCGTCCACAGCGAATCGGTCTGTCCAAAGAGGAATCCGCCGTCGCCCTGGAGGGAAACCACTTGGCGATTCGGCAAAGCGAGCTTCACGCCCGACGCCGCGCTGCTGCCCCAGCCCAGCGCGCGTCCCTCGGTGCGCCCGATCTTCATCTTGGCGTCCGCGGCGAACGGGAAGAAATTGATGACCTTGGCCTCGTCGCCCAGTTCCACGACCAGCACGGCGTCGCGATCCAGCGCGGCGTTCAATTCATACATCAGGCGAGGCCAGGGAACCGGGTCGCCGGTCATCTGGCGCGCAACCGACTCGCGGTTTTCTCTGACCTTCGCGGTGAAGGCCGCGCAGGCCGTCCGGCGTTCCGAGGCCTTTTTCGCAAGCTCATGGGCTGGAGCGATGCTCTTGACTGCTTCGATCAGCGCGCGGGCCACCTGATTCATGTCGCCCAGCAAGAGGGCCGACGCAGCCGTGTTTCGGCCGATCGTCTCCGGATCCACGCTCGCGTGGATGATCTTTGCGCCGCGCGTCGTGCCAGCCCCAACCGGCCCCTTGGCGCCGAAATTCAGGAAGACGTCTATCCTTCCTGGATGCCGGCGGCTCACCGGTGGTTCGCCCACGAACAGCGGGTGGAAGTTGGGGAAATCGGAATAGTAGCTCCGGCCTTGCACGGCGGGCATTCCGAGCAGCTCGGCCAACTCAATCATGGCCGCATTGGCATTGCACTGGCCCACCTCCGGCCCGACGTAGAGCAGCGGAGAATTCGCTTCTACCAGCATACGCGCCGCTCGCTCCACCTCCTTGGTGTCCGGACGCAGCTCCATCGGAATATGGAAGGCGTCCCCGGCGAAGACCGCAGCTCGGACGTTGGCCCGAAGGAGAACGTCGCGCGGGATGCGCACGTGTGTCGGCCCGCCCGGCAACACGCTTGCCACCTTGCAGGCCTGGCGCACGAACTCGGGAATGCGATTCGGGTATTGAATGACCCAGCGCCATTTGGTGTACTGCTTCACGGCCTCCAACCAGTCGTCTATATCTTCATGGCTGTCTGTACCTTCCACGTCTGTCTCCGCATGGTCGCTGAAGATCACCAGCGGCGTGCGGTCCTTCATGGCGTTGTACATGTTGGAAGTCGAGTGCGGCAGCCCCACGCGGCTATACATGACGAAGCCGATCTTGCCCGACGCCTTGGCGTATCCGTCGGCGGCGGCGACTGCCTGCCCTTCATGCGTGGACTGGATCAACTGCACCTTGGGACGGCTGACCAGCGCATCGCACAGCGGACCGAGCCCCGAGCCGTTGCAGACAAACATGTACTGGGCTCCGGCTTCGATCACCTGGTCGAGCAGCAGTTCTCCCCCCGTCCCGTTGACGATGCGGCTCAACTCCTGGGGCACGTTGGCGCGCGGAACAAACGGCACCACCGATTGCAAAGCCGACTGCGCCGCCGAGGCGCTGTACCCCGCCGCCGCCATCCCGGCCAGGAAGCCCCGCCGCGACAGCTTGGATTTGAGCAGTTCCTTCACTA
>CAYWWM010000224.1:0-5432 GCA_964461735.1 uncultured Solibacteraceae bacterium
GTGAGCGACTCGATGAAGTAGGAGCCGGCGACGGGGTCCACCGTATTGACGACGCCCGACTCGTGCGCGATGACCTGCTGTGTGCGCAGAGCGAGCAGGGCGGCGTCCTCGGCTGGCAGGCCGAGAGCCTCGTCCTTGGCGTTGGCGTGGAGCGACTGCGCTCCGCCCAGCACGGCGGCGAGCGCCTCGACCGTGGTGCGGACGATATTCACGTCGGGCTGCTGCGCGGTGAGCGTGGAGCCGGCGGTCTGCGCGTGGAATCGCAACGCGCAGGAACGCTCATTGCGGGCGTGGAACTGCTCTTTCATGTTGCGCGCCCAAAGGCGGCGGGCGGCGCGAAATTTGGCGATCTCCTCGAGAAAATCGCTGTGGGCGTTGAAGAAGAACGAAAGGCGCGGAGCGAGCGAATCCACGTCGAGTCCTGCGGCCACCGCCGCCTCGACGTAGGCGATGGCGTTCGCGAGCGTGAAGGCTACTTCCTGCACCGCCGTCGAACCGGCCTCGCGGATATGGTAGCCGCTGATCGAGATGGCGTTCCAGGCCGGGAGCTCCCGCTCGCACCATTGGAAGAGATCGGTCACCAGGCGCAGCGCGGGACGCGGCGGATAAATGTAGGTCCCGCGCGCGATGTATTCCTTCAAGATGTCGTTCTGCACGGTGCCGGAAAGCGTGCGGAGATCGGCTCCTTGTTTTTTCGCGACAGCCACGTAGAGCGCGAGCAGAATCGCGGCGGTCGAGTTGATGGTCATCGAGGTCGAGACCGATTCGAGCGGGATGCCATCGAAGAGCGCCTCCATGTCGTGCAGGCTGTCAATGGCGACGCCGACTTTGCCGACTTCGCCGGCGGCCAGCGGGTGATCGGAATCGAGCCCAATCTGGGTGGGCAGGTCGAAGGCTACCGACAGGGCTTTTGGCCCGTCGGCTTTTGGCCTGTCGGCCTTTGGCCCGCCGACTGTTGGCCCACCGGCTTTCTGCCCTTGGCTCAGGAGAAATTTGTAGCGCTGATTGGACTCGGCGGCCGATCCGAAGCCGGCGTACTGGCGCATGGTCCAGAGGCGCCCGCGATACATCGAGGGATGGATGCCGCGCGTGAAAGGGTATTCGCCGGGGCGGCCGAGGTCGCGGTCCTCGGAGAACTCCCCGAGGTCCTCGGAGGTGTAGACAGGTTTGCGATTGCGATCCGTCATGAGACTAGCCACGGAGACACAGAGGCACAGAGGAATGCGAAAAGGAATAACTCCAGTTTCTTCTGCCAATTCCAGTGTGCATAAAATTTTCGAAGCTTGCCTTCTTCTCCGTGTTTCTGTGCCTCTGTGGCTTCTTCCGTCTTCCCGGTCAGCGCAGCCGGCGGGACTTCCAGAACGAAAAAATGCCGAAGCCGGCCATCATGGCAATAAAGACGATCGTCGTGGCGAAGCGGTAGAGAGAACCACCCTCCTGCAGCAAGCGCCATTCTCGGAGGGCGGAAGGGACGCCGAACGCGGCGAGCGCCAGGAAGATCGCCCCGGTCACTTCGAGCCACAGTTGGCGCAGAATCCGGATCACGTCCCCAAACCACTGGGCGCCGAGACGCAGCACCAACTTGCCAAGAGGCACGCGTAGTGAAGCCATCGCTGTTCATCGTAATCCAGGGAGTAGGGAAAGGGAATAGGGAGTAGGGAGTAGGGAGTAGGGAACAGGGAACAGGGAACAGGGAACAGGGAACAGAAGTGCAGGTCCCTCTCCCGGCAAGCCGGGATCGGGATGACAGGGTTGGGTGGTTTTTCTACTGACTCCTGACTACTGACTCCTGACTCCTTGCTTGCCCAATTTGCCCTCCTCGAAGGGAACAGGTTAAGATAAGTTTCTACTTCCATCCCAGCCGAAGGCCAAGCGGAAGGAACCAGGGCGTATGAATTTTGACCCCAACTCGGCGCAGTACTGGGACCCGCAAGCGACGCGCAAGGAGATTTCGCGGGTGTTCGACATCTGCTACGGGTGCACGCTGTGCCACACGCTCTGCCCGTCGTTCGTGAGCCTGTTCAAGTTCATGGACGAGAACTTCGGGGAGCCGGACCGGCTCTCGAACGCGCAGGTGAAGCAGGTCGTGGATGAGTGCTACCAGTGCAAGCTGTGCGTTCCCATCTGCCCGTACGTGCCGCCGCACGAGTGGATGATTGACTTCCCGAGGATGATCATGCGGGCGAATCTGGTGCAGGCCAAAGAAGGCGGCGTGCCTTTCGCGGACAAGGTGTTCGCAAACACAGACCGCGTGGGCAAGCTCGCCAGCCTGACGGCGCCGCTCGTCAACTGGGCAAACCGGAACCCGTTTCTGCGGGGTCTGCTGGAAAAGTATCTGGGCGTTCACAAGGACCGCCTGCTGCCAACGTTCCATTCGGAGACCTTCGAGAAATGGGTGCGCAAACAGCCTCCAGCAAAGGGAAGAGGCGAGGAGAAGGTGGCGCTGTTTTTCACCTGCACGGTGAATTACAACGAGCCGGACATCGGGAAGGCGGCGGTGGCGGTCCTCGAGAAGAACGGCATCGAGTGCCAGGTGCCGAACCAGCAATGCTGCGGGCTGCCGTTTCTCGACGTGGGCTTGGTGGAGGACGCGAAAAGGAAAATCACGGCCAACGTGGCCGAGTTGAGCCGCGCCATCCGGCAAGGCTACATGGTCGTGGTGCCGAGCGCGAGCTGCAGCTTCATGATCAAGCAGGACTACCCGAAGTTCGTGCCCACCGACGATTGCCGTCTGGTCGCGCAAAACACCATGGACCTGTCGGAATACCTGGTCGCAGTCCACAAGCGCGGCAAGCTCGACCTGGGATTTTCGCAGGACATCGGCAAGATTCGATACCATCAGCCCTGCCACCTCAAGGCGCAGAACATTGGCTTCAAGGCGCAAGAGCTGCTGAGCCTGATTCCCGGCGCTGAGGTCAAGCGCATGCAGTGCTGCAGCGGCCATGACGGCAGCTGGAGCGTCAAGAAGGAATACTTCGAGGCGTCCATGAAAGTCGGCAAGCCGCTGTTCAAGTTCATGAAGGCCGAAGAAGCCTGCACGGCCACCGACTGCCCGCTGTCGGCGATTCAAGTGCAACAAGCCACCGGGAAAAAGCCCATCCACCCGATCGAAGTGATGGCGCGGGCGTACGGGCTGAAGGTAGGCAAGACCGTCTGAGCGGATTCCTTCGCGGTTTCCCGCCCTGTGGCATACTATGAGTGCACATGGCAGAAGCGGAAGGGAGGGAAGTGGAGATGGGCATCGCATCTGTGGAAGGGGTGGTAACCGGTCCCACGGGCAAGCAAGCCACGGTCCGCTTTTTGGTGGACAGCGGGGCGACCTACACCCTTCTGCCGAGCGAGGTTTGGAAGGCGCTCGATCTGGCGCCTAAGCGCACCGTTACCTTTACGCTCGCCGACGGCACCCCCATCGAACGCGCTGTCTCGGAATGTCATCTGGCGCTTCCCGCGGGCGAAGGACACTCACCGGTTATACTCGGGGAGCCCGGGGACGAAGCGCTCCTCGGCGTGGTCACGCTGGAAAACCTGGGCCTCGTCTTCCATCCGTTCAAACGTACTTTAGAGCCCATGCGCATGCTGCTGGCCTGAGCGCGCTGTGATGGCGCGGGCGTATGGGCTGGAGGTGGGGAAGAGGGGATGAGGGGGGAACGGCGACTATTTGCGGCCGGCCCTGGTACGGTGACGGTTGGCAACGGCGTTCCAGAAGGCTCTTGTGGAAAGAGCTTTGCCCGCCTGAATGCTCTTTCGTGATCTACCGAGAAGAGCCTGCACGCGTGGAGACCGCGCCAGCAGCAAGCTTTCCAAGTCTTCCTCATTCATCGGTGCGAGCAGCACGGCTGCTGCCTTCCCATTCCTTGTAATCACAACCGGACCTTCCGTTTCGCAACGGTCCAAATAGGCGCTCAAGCGGGCCTTTACGTCCGCCAGCGGGGCGATTCTCATGGCTCGAACTCCTCTCCAGCAATCAGCAGCTTGCGGCGATCTTTGACGCCAATGGCCAGCACACTGACCACCTGTGCGCTGGGATCGATCTCGTAGAAGACCCGGAAGCGATTGCCCGACCCGAAACGAAGTTCCCAGGTGGCCCCGAAGGGGGCCGGCTGTTCCAGCGGTTTTCGATTGCGCGTGACTTGCTCTGGCAAATAAGACAGTTGTTCCTCGATGACTCGTCGAATCAGCCGGTGATCCCTCCGTTCGATGACATCCAGGTGCACGAGAACTTCCGGGGCGAAGACAATCGTGAACCGCCGCTGCCGCGTCATCAGACTATAATTATAGTCCATTTACCAGGCTTGTCAATTTCGGGGGGAGCCCTGAACAACCTACCTGAGTCCTGGATCGTAGTGGTAGTAGCTTCCCGCGACGCAATCCCTGCTAGGCGAGTTGAAGCCGCTTGAGCTTGACCCGTTTGGCGGGGACTTGGGCGAGGTCATAGTGGGCCTGTTGGGTGATCCAGCTTGCGGCGCTGCCTCCAAAGACCTGTGAAAGCCTCACAGCCATCTCGGGGGAGATGCCGCGCTTCTCGTTGACCAGTTCCGAGAGTGTCGTGCGCGTGACTCCCTACGCGGCAGCGGCGCGGGTAATGGTCAACCCCAAAGGCTCGATGCACTGGCGCAGCACCACGCCCCCTGGATGCGGCGGATTTTTCATCGGCATAGCTTCCATCTTCTCCTCTCAGTGGTAGTCGAGATAATCGAGGTCCCAGATTTCACCGTCAGCAACGCGGAAGATCACTCGCCAGTTCGCGCGAACCGCCACCGCCCAAAAGCTTGTCAAGTTGCCCTTCAGCGGATGCAGCCGAAAGCCCGGCAGGTCCATATCGGCGACAGAACCGGCGGCATCGAGCCGCGCCAGAATGTCGCGCAGCTTTTCCGCATGTTCAGCCATCACGCCGCGCGGATCACCATCTTCGTAAAGCCGTCTCAGCCCTTTGTGTCGAATGGACCGGATCATCTACTTGCCTATTGTAATTCGTTACGTAACGGATAACAACGAAGTAGTTGTCATTCCGAGCGGGAACGCTCCAAAACAAGAAGGGCCTGGCCGTTGAAGGCCAGGCCCCGCGGAACAACGGGTTCGGGCGAAACTACCGGACCGGTTGCGGGTCGATGATCCAGCCTTTCTCTTTCTCGAGATTGATCACGAGCTGATCGTCCTCGGGCGAAGGCAGGACCTCTTTCAGGTGCTTGTCGTAGGCTTCCTGGGAGAGCTTCTCGCCGTCAATGCTGTAGGTCATGCCGGCGTACTGGCCGATGTTGCGGTGGAACTTGTCGTCCGGAATGCGAAGCCGCACGTCGTCCTTCGGAACATGCTGATTGAGGGCGTCCACGAGCGCGGCGACTTCTTTGAAGAAAGTGGCGCGCGAAAGCTCGTTCAACTTCGACATATCGGCGGGCTCGTCGTAGAGCTGCTCGTCGTAGCGCCCCTTCAGG
>CAYWWM010000225.1:0-5428 GCA_964461735.1 uncultured Solibacteraceae bacterium
GGCCAGGAGGTGGACAAGCGCACCGACATCTGGGCCTTCGGCTGCGTGCTGTACGAACTCCTCACCGGCCACCGCGTGTTTCCGAGCCGTCATCCGAGCCGGGAGCGTGAGCGACCGGGGGTTCCTCTCCGCGCACAACCGCAACCCCCGCTTGCTTACGCGCGCGGCTCTGACAAGACCGCCCTCGCCGACATCATCTCTTCCGTTCTCAACGACGACCCGGACTGGTCCACCCTCCCCGCCGAAACCCCGGCGACGATCCGCTCCCTCTTGCGCCGGTGCGTGCAGAAGGAATCGAACCGCCGCTTGCAAGACGTCGGCGACGCCAGGATTGAGATCGAAGAAGCCTTGAGCGCTTCAGCGACGACCGTGCCTGCGGTTACCCCGGCAGTACAATTGCGAAAGGGCTGGCGGGCGGCTCTGTTGCCAGTCCTGGCTTCTGTGGCAGTGGCAGCGGTCATCACCGGTCTCGTTGTCTGGAATCTGAGGCCGACCCCCATCGCGCAACCCGTTGCTCGCTTCTCCCTTGCACTTCCATCGGGGCAGGGGCTCACATCTCTTGGCCGGCATGTTGTGGCCCTTTCCCCCGACGGAACACATCTGGTCTATGTCGCCAACAATCAGCTTCACCTGCGCGCGATAGATCAGCTTGAGTCCACGCCCATTCGGGGAACAGAAGGCGGCGGGCGTGGTCCCTTCTTCTCGCCGGACGGACAATGGGTAGGATTTTGGGCCATTGACGGCACGCTGAAGAAAGTCTCCATCAACGGTGGCGCGCCGGTGACGCTCTGCGAAGCCGAGAACCCGTTTGGCGCGAGCTGGGGAGCGGATGACACCATAGTATTTGGCCAAGGCCCGGACGGCATCTGGCAGGTCCCCGCATCGGGGGGAACCCCGCAACGGATCGTCACCCTGGATTCCGCGATTCCGGGATCCGCCCACGGGCCGCAAATCTTGCCCGGTGGTGAATCTGTGCTCTTCACCTTGAGCATGCTTTCGGGAAGTTGGGATGACTCCCAGATTGTGATGCAGAACCTGGAGACGGGCGAGCGGCGGGTCTTGATCGAAGGGGGGACCGATGCCCGTTACGTACCCACGGGGCACTTGATCTATATTCACGAGGGGACGCTGCTGGCCGCCCCGTTTGATTTGGGAAGTCTTGCAGTGACGGGGAGTCCGAGTCCAATCGTCGAAGGAGTAATGCAGGCGATCGGGGGCGTGACCGGAGCGGCCCATTTCAGTTTCTCCAGGAACGGGTCGTTTGCCTATGTGCCCGGAGTCTCGCTGGCGCCGAAAGAGCTCGTGTGGATGGACCGCCAGGGAGCTTTGCAACCGGTGGGAGCGCCTCCGCGCAATTATACCCGGCCCGCTGTTTCACCCGACGGCAAGCAAATTGCCGTCAACATTGAGGGCCAAACGAGCGACATCTGGATTTATGACATTGCGCGCAGTACGCTGACGCGGCTGACCTTTGAGGGAAACAATGGGCGTCCCATCTGGACGCCGGACGGAAAGCGTATCGTTTTTCCTTCGGACCGGGGCGGTTCCCGGCGCGTTTTCTGGAAGCTCGCGGATGGGACGGGCCCAGAGGAGCAAATCACCGACGACGAACTCGGCGTGACTTCGATTTCACCCGACGGAAAGTTGGCGTTCGCTGGTCTGAACCAAGCGGAAGACCTCGGCATCCTCGAACTCCAGGGAGAGCGGAAAGTCAGCGTTTTCCTCCAGACGCCATTCGATGAAAGCCTGCCGATGATCTCACCGGACGGTCGCTATGTTGCTTACCTGTCCAATGAGTCGGGACGATCGGAGCTTTATGTGCGAGGGTTCCCCGGTCCCGAGGGCAAGTGGCAGATTTCCACCGAAGGGGCCGCGGCGCCGGTCTGGGCGCCGAACGGTCGGGAGCTTTTTTTCTTCAGCGGCCAAAGATTGATGGTAGCGGACATTACGCCGGGGCCTACGTTTCAGGCCGGGACCCCCCGGTTCCTCAAAGAAGGACCCTTTGGGACGCGCCCGGCTGGTTTGGGCCAGAACTACAGCATCTCGCCGGACGGGCAGCGCCTCCTGATGATCCAAGCGCCCGAACAGCAGCCCTTCACGCAGATCAACGTGGTGCTGAACTGGTTCGAGGAATTGAAGCGAAGAGTCCCTTCGGGACAGTAGATAGTGGATAGTGGATAGCAAGAAAAGCCATCCGAGCCGCGCGCGTCAGCAAGCGGTGGTTAGTCTTGGTGGTATTGCAAGGAGCAACCCCCGTCCCTCACAGTCGCGGCTCTGAAAACCTCTGGAAGGGCAGTGGGGAGAATTCAAAACGGCGAGAGGGTTTCGGCTAGCGCGCCAGCGGCCGCTTTTGGCTCATCCAGCCACCCACGCTCTTTCCCCAGACTAGGAACGGGTAGGCATTTTCGTGGGCGAAGCTGCCTGCAAGCTGCCCGTCTCCCAGACCCGTCACGGGCCACTCACCCCTGCGGGGAGGACAGTAGGTTCGAAAGAGGATGTCCCAGAGGGGGAAAATGGCGGCGTAGTTGCGCCCCAAATGACGGGGCTCAAAGGAATGGTGCAGCCGATGCAGTTGCGGGCCAGTCAACAATGGCGTGAGCGGGCCAAACGGAATCCGCACGTTGGCATGGATGAGGATTCCCAATTGACCCAGCGCAAATGCGATCCAGGCTCCCTCGACGGGCGTAATCTCAAAGAGCAGAGCCATGGGAATCGTCATCGTCAGGACCCGCATGGGCTCTTCCAGCCAATGGATGCGAAGCGCCGCCAGTGCATTCAAACTTTCCGTACTGTGATGCAGCCGATGGATGCCCCAAAGTGAGGGGACAGTGTGTTGCAAGCGGTGATGCCAGCCAATAGTAGAAAAAGTCGAAAATCAAGAGCGGGATCAAAGGCAGGAAGAGGTTCCGCACCGGCCAGTCTATCGCCGAGATACCCAGCCGCAAGTGCTCCAGGTCCAACCGAAGCCCCAGAGGGCCAAACTGCTGAGTGATCGCCACTACCAGGGCCGTGGGAACAATCAAGGCGAAGGGGGAGGCGAACAGATACAAGACTGCATACTGGAAATTCGAAAAATGGTCTCGAATCGGCTGGCGCCGCTCCGCCGGGAAGATGAGTTCAACAACCGTAAATCCCAGGACCACCAAGAAATACAGCTTCACCGCCGGGAGCGCAGACAGAATAATATCCCACGCCTGCAACAGCATAAGAGAATTCTAGCCGACCGGGGTGGGATGTCAAGCCGGAAGTGGGATCGCCCTACGTCCGCGACCCGATCGCCAGCTTCTTTTTGAGCTTCAAAAAGGGTTGCTCGAGCAGATAGTAAGACAGCGTGGCAATGGAAAACGTAATGAGCGTTCCCAGCCAGACGACCTCGCTTCTGGAATAGCCGTGGTGCTTCATGACCTGATACACGGGATAATGCCAGAGATAGAGCCCGTAGGAGATCGTCCCGATCCAGACCAGGGCTTTCCACGACAGGACCTTTTTGACGACGCTACGGGGATTGGTGAAACAATCCAGAATGATGAGGGCGGTCAATAGCTCAATTGCGAAGTACAGCCAGTAAAACATGACCGGGGCGTTCCAGACTGCCCAGATGCTCATGGCGCCCAGCAGCACGGCGGCCAACCCGCTGGCAGCGCTCAAGGCGTACGAGACCCGCCCCTGAACCGATCGTGGGGCCAGATTGGAAGCCACCAGAATCCCGAGTACGCATCCCACCAGGACTGCGTCGGCGCGGGTATCGAACCCGTTGTAAAGGCGATCGTTCGTGGCGCCCGCCAGCTTCAGGTACACACGCAGTCCCCAGGCGGAACAGGCCATGCCGGAGGCGAGCAAGACGATCATCCGCCGGGACCGTATCTTCCGCAGCATGGTCAGCAGCAGCAGAGGCCAGAGGGCGTAGAACTGCTCTTCAATCGAGAGGGACCAGGCGTGCGAGAGATACGAAGGGGGATGCAGGTTCCAGGCGCGAGCCCAGTTCGCGGAATAGAACAGCGTGATCAGCGCATCCACCAAGTGCGAGCCGGCGCCGGGAAATCCCAGCAGGAAAACGAATGCGACGCAGTAGGCCGACAACAGAAGCAGCAGCGCAGGTCCCAACCGCAAGGCCCGTCGCAGATAGAAAGCCTTCAGGCGGATGCTCTCCGTGCTGTCGAATTCTTGGATCAGGAGGGCAGTAATCAGAAAGCCGCTCAGGACAAAAAAAAGATCCACGCCAATAAATCCACCCTGCAAATGGGTTTTATCGTCGGCATGAAAGGCCAGCACGGCCAAGGTGGCCACCCCCCGCAAGCCATTCAATTCCGGAGAAAAACCCAGCCGAAATAACCCACCTCCTACCGGGGCCTGCAGGCCCGTTTGCGTTGCGGGGCTACTCATACCTGGATTTTACCGCAGCGCCCGCGAGAAGGTAATAGGGAGTGCTCCTGCCGATGTCGGAAGTCCCGCGATTCCGCGCCTGTGCTACGATTGACGGTTAAGCCAAGCTCGGTACGGGGAAGGTATTGCTATGTCGAACAGTTTTGGAAGCTGCGCGCCGCTTCGTGTGGGAGCGCGCACCTATGACGTCTTTCGGCTCGATGCCCTGGAAAAGGCCGGGGTCGGGAACGTTTCGCGCATTCCCTTCTGTCTGAAAATCCTGCTGGAAAACCTGCTGCGCAACGAAGACGGCCGGTCTGTCAAAAGGGAAGACATCGAGAACCTGGCGCGCTGGGATCCGGCCTCGTCCAGCCAGAAGGAAATTGCCTTCATGCCCGCCCGCGTGCTGCTCCAAGACTTCACCGGCGTTCCGGCCGTGGCGGATTTCGCGGTCATGCGGGACGCCATGGCGCGCATGGGCGGCGATCCGAAAAAGATCAATCCGCTGCAGCCCGCCGAGCTGGTGATTGACCACTCCGTGCAGGTGGATTACTTCGGCACGCCCGATGCGTTTCGCGCGAACGCCAAGCTCGAACTCGAGCGCAACCGCGAGCGCTACGCCTTTCTGCGCTGGGCGCAGGCGGCGTTCGGCAATTTCCGCGTGGTCCCGCCCGACACCGGAATCGTCCATCAGGTGAACCTCGAGTATCTCGCCCGCGTCGTGTTCCAGGCGCAAATCAACGGCAAGGCCGTGGCCTATCCCGACACGTTGGTGGGGACCGACTCGCACACGCCGATGGTGAACGGCCTCGGCGTAGTCGGCTGGGGAGTCGGCGGCATCGAAGCGGAGGCTGCCATGCTCGGCCAGCCCATCTCGATGCTGATCCCTCCCGTGGTCGGCTTCAGGCTCACCGGTAGCCTTCCCGAAGGCGCCACGGCCACCGACCTCGTGCTCACCATCGCCGAGCGGCTGCGGAAGCACGGCGTAGTCGGGAAGTTCGTCGAGTTCTACGGTCCCGGCCTCAGTAACCTCGCGCTCGCCGACCGCGCCACGATCGGCAACATG
>CAYWWM010000226.1:0-5427 GCA_964461735.1 uncultured Solibacteraceae bacterium
CGACGGCGTATTCGTGCGTGTGCACGTGCGTGTCAATCAGGCCGGGAATGACCGTCTTTCCGTGGAGGTCAATCCTCGTCGTGCCCGGTCCGGCCAGGCGGAGCACGTCCGCGTTGGCGCCGACGGCGGTGATCCGGTCGCCCGTAATGGCCAAAGCCTGGGCCGTCGAGAAGTTCGCGTCCACGGTGAGGACCTTGCCGTTGTGGAGCACGAGATTGGGCGCAGCTTGCTGGGCCGCCAGCCACCACGCTCCCAGGAGCATCAGGCCCAGGACGCCAAAGATGGACGCCAGAGTAAAGAGTGCCTTGCCGGAATTCCTCATTGCAATCAACCTCCCGAAAAAGTTGCGCCGCCGCATCGCCATTATCGCCTAGGCGCGCTGGCGGAGCCAAGCCCTTTGCCCATCCCGTTGCGAATCGAAGTCAGCGTATTCTCGAGCGATTCGCGGGGGATGGATTCGACGTACCCTTTGATGAGCCAGCCGAGGCCGAACGGAATGGAGCGGCTTAAGCTGACCGATTCGCACTCCACAAAAACGCCGCCGTCGGCTTCCAGGAATCGCCAGTAGCTGTTCAAACGCCAGAGGAAGCCGCGGTCGTTTCCCACGGGCTTTTCCGATTCCGCCGGCTCGCCAGCGTGGTCAAGCTCTGCAATCCGCGTGGTAAAGCTGCGGCTGGAGGCGCGCTGTGGGCTTTGCTGCCGGTAGACGACGGTGTGCAGCGTGTTGTAGAACACCGTGATGACTTTCTCGCGGCGCAGGCGGTAGAAAATCCGGAACTCCGGCCCGGCGCGGGAAAGCAGCCGCGAGTCTTCGACCTCCAGAAAAAACCGCTCATGCTGATCGTAATCCTGCAGCCATGCGAGGAGCGAGTCGAGCGTGACCCCCGGCACGAAGATTCCGCCGACCCAATGATGAATCATCCCGTCCGGGACCGGAATCTCTTTCCCGTTTCCGTCGGGTGTATTCATGCGGCGAATGGGAACTTGTCCATTCCGAAGCACCGCACGGGAATCCTGCGGCGCCCCGCCGGTCAGAAAATCTGCGGCGAGAAACCGGCGGCTGTCGCCGAGCTCCGCTTCGATTCTCTGCTCCGTCAGCCGGGTGTAGTTCTCCCACGATGCCGCTGTGCGCGGCTGGAGCTCGGCCCCTGGCGCGTCCTGTGGCGCAAGCATTGCCAGCGCCAGACCCAACGCCGACATCCACAGGCGGACCGTATGCCCCACGTCGGAACCAGCGGTTATCGGGCGGCTATCCCGTGGTGTGGTCATCGTCAGGTTGACGCCTTTCTCAACAAGCCAAGCGGACTACGAGCCCGCGTGGTTCGTGGCGGACGAAACGTGCTTCGGGTTGCGGCTGGCACTCAACAGCAACGTCCGCTGCGCGAAGGGCAGATACGCCAGCGCCGCCACGGAGCCTAAGGCAAGCCCGTAGCCGATCTCGCGGACCAACAGGAGCGGCGCGGCGCTCCATAGCGCATCCAGGACAAAGAGCGAAGGAAACAACCGCCGGAATTTGATCCCCGCTGCCGGATGATCCAACCCCACCGCCGAGAGCAAGTAAAGACGAACGGCGATTCCGCACATGGCCGAAACGAGGAGGATCGGCGTGACCGCTGCCACGGGAGCCAGCTCCTCGATCGCCTCCGCTCGGTAAAGCGCGGCACAGTACATGGCCAAATAGCCGGCCTGGATCACCAGGAAAAGCGTCCGGGCAATCGGCCGGGACATGGAAAATTCCTCTGCCGAGGTGGAATTCGCTCCGGGAGAGGGAACTGCCGGTTCCGGGTCCGGCTGGACAGCTTCAACTGCGGCCGCCGGGTAACTCGCAGGCGCGCTCCCTCCGACCGGAATCTTGTCCCGAAAACTCCGGATTGGAGGGACGGCCTCGGCAGGGGACTGGGCAACCCCGCCGGGCGTTCCCATAGACTCGCCCGTGGACTCGACCGCCGCGATGAACCGGTAGCCCTTGCGCGGCAAAGTTTCAATAAACCGTGGTTTCTCCAGATCGTCGCCCAATGCTTCCCGGATCTTGCGCATGGCCGTGTTGATGCTGTGCTCGAACTCGACAAACTCCCCGTCGGTCCACAACGCTTTCTCGATCTCCGCCCGCGTCACCAATTCTCCCGGGCGGCCTGCCAGCAGGGCCAGCAGCTTCAAGGGCTGATCTTGCACCTTGACGACGCGCCCTTCCTTGCGCAGTTCCTGTGTGCGAAGGTCCAGCTCGAACGACTCGAAGCGGAACCGAATTGGCTGATTCTGCGGAGACATCTGGTACGTTACGAACCCCAGGATTACTCACGAAGACTGCTCGCGGAGATTATACCACTGCCGGGTCTCACCAAGTTCCTGGTGTGGTCCCCTCGTTCAGACGGAAGTTATATCCCTCTAACCCCTATCCGCGAAACCAGTTAATCGTTCACAACGCATTCAGGGGGAGTTCCGAACCAATTCACCGCCCGTGCATTGAGGCCAGTTCTAACGCGCCTAAGGATGAGCGCCGTACCCCGGCAAGCCGGGGTCGGAGGAAAATATGCGGCGCTTACTGTTGGTCGTTTTCGTGTTAGGGACGTTTGGCGGCGTGGGAATTGCGCAGGAGATCAACAACGCTCCTCGGACAGACCGCGCGATGCAGTCACGGATCCATCCCAGAAAAGCAAAGGCAGCACGATTTCCTGACTACCAAGAGCTCGGAGAAAACCTCCAGCGACTCATGGAGAGAAGCAACAACGTTTCCAGGTTCGAGGGGAAAACACACCAGGAACTCTACGACGCCCTGGATAGCATCCGCAGGGCCGGTTTGCTGAACATTGCAACCAAGGCAGAGAGCACTCCGCTGGGTGACGATCGCACCGTTCTCGTATACGTCCAGGAACTCACCGAACTGTGGGGAGATCGGTTCTTCGCGGTGGTCCCGAAAGAGATGCTGGAAGAGACGGAGAAGGCCGTGATCGGCAAACGGTTCCGGCGAGCGAGTCAACTGCTGCACCGCCCGCCGCCGGGATACCGGCGCGCCGGCAGCTTCAAAACCAGGGATCGCCACGGGAACCTGGAACTGTCTTTCTTCCGCATGGGAAATGATTGGATCGTGGACCTCGACATAGACGAAGCAGCCGGGCTGGGACACGTCTTGCAGGTCCTGCGTAACTTGCTCACGGGGCGCCCGACGCATCCGTTTGTTATCCACCAGATCCTCATCCTCCGGCAAATGCTCCATCCCGGCTACAGTCTGGAGCTTTAGCAGGTTGTTGAAAAATGACTCGGGAAGCGAGCCGAGTCCCGCCAGGGACGTTTGACAATAGCCCAGCACGTCAGTGCTGGGGACGGAATTCATCGCGAGGTAAGTCCCGTCAGGGACGGCTGAAGTCGTTCCATACCATATCGTTCAGCCGTCCCTCGCGGGACTGGAGAAACTAATCCATCGGCAACCCAGCACTAGGTCCGGCGAGGCGCCGAACCCGTGCTGGGCTACTTTCAACCGTCCCTGCGGGACTTTTTCAACAACCTCTTAGCAATGTCCCTGCTCCCAACATTCGGAATGGCAACGGATCTCTTCAGAAACAGTTCAGCGCCGGTTCAGCAGGGATTCACCCGCCGTGCATTGAGGCACTTCCTGACCTCTCCCAAGATCGGCCTCGAACCCCGGCTTGCCGGGGTTGAGACCAGACAAAGGAGAAAAGTATATGCGTCGTTTGATGTTGTTGGTTTGCAGTTTGTGGCTGCTTCCCCTGGGCCTGCCGGCGCAGGAGAGCGAGCCGCCACGCGTCACCGCCCATGCCTTCTTTGGCGGAGGCGGCGCTTTCGCCGACGGCGAAAGGGCCGGAGTGCTCGAGTTCGGGGGCGGCGGCGAAGGGCGGATTTACAAAGGGCTGTCGGCCGGGGCCGAGCTCGGCTACGTCCATCCCGGCGAAAGCTTCCGGAACGGTTTCGGATTGCTCTCAACCAATGGTGCCTATCGCTTCTGGACCCGTCCATCGCAGAAGGTGGTTCCGTTTCTGACGGCCGGCTATTCGCTGGCCTTCCGGGACGGCACGGCCAACCTGGCGAACTTCGGGGGAGGGGTGGATTACTGGTTCCAGGATCGGGCGGCCCTGCGCCTGGAAGCGAGGGACCACATCTGGCCGGGGGAAAACGGAATCCCCACCGCCCATGTCCTGACGTTCAGGGTCGGGATCGTGGGCCGGTAACCAGGCGGGGCTTCGGGGCTGTGTCCCTCGAAGCCCCTTTTTTTGTTGCGCTTAGCCGTTGTTCAGAGTGAATTCAGCGGTAGTTCAGGATGGTTTTACCTGCGGTGCATTGTGCGTTGTACTGACCTGCCGGACGATGGCGGCGTACGAGGAAGCTGACAGTTCGGGAGGGAGCCATGGGTCGCCGAATACGAATGACAGTCACCATCATCCTGCTGGCCATCGTCGCCGCAGAACCAGCCTCCGCCCGGCGGCAGAAATCCGAGGAGTCTTGGGACAACCTGAAGAAGCTGAGGGTCGGAGAAGAAATCCAGGTGGTCTACGGGGAAGAGCAGTATCTCAACGGCCGTTTTCTTGCGGTTACACGGGATGCGATTTCTGTGCAGTGGGGGACGGTGAGACGGCATGAGGAAACCATTGCCCGCGCAGACGTGATTCGCGTCATCGCCAGCCGGCCGAGCGCGCAAGTGAAAAATGTGCTGCTCGGGGTGGCTGCGGGGGCCGCGATCGGCGGATCCATGGGGGCGGCCGCGGCGAACTCAAACGATTACGAGCCTATCCGAAAAGAAGATGTGAAATATGCCGGAATAGGCGCTGCTATTGGAGCCGTTCTGGGCGGGGTGGCCGGCGCACTGAGCTCTCCCGACGCGACCATTTACCAATCGCCGCGCGAAACCGCCCGACAGGAATTGCGAAGGAGGCATTCGGCGGAGTCGGCGCGAGACGAAGACGGCGACTGGGACAATCTGAGGACGCTGCGGATCCTCCAGGAAATCCGGGTCGTGGATCAAGAGCGCCGAGTTTACAACGGAAGATTTTATTCCGTTTCCTACGAGGCGATTTCCTTTGACGGAGGCGAGAGCGAGGTGACCATCGAGCGCGCCGACGTTCTGGAGGTGAGCATCGAACGTCTCCCGCAGAAGGAGAACTTCGCAGTATGGGTAGGCTTGGAACGGATGACGGAATGGGAAACGATTTACAGCAAATAGCCGCCGCATTCAGGAGGGCGCCATGATTGTCAGAAGCTGTCCGCGATGCAAAACGATTCTTACGAAGGAAGCCTGGCCGCAGACCTGGAAGTGCCAGTCCTGCGGGTGGGAATAGGAGATCACTGGAAGGAGGCAAGTTCCAATGGCACATACACAACGAACATCACAACGCTTCACAGCGGCTGCGCGTGGCAATAGGGGATGCAGCCTATACTCTGTCTCTTATACACATCTCCGAGCCCACGAGACTAGGC
>CAYWWM010000227.1:0-5425 GCA_964461735.1 uncultured Solibacteraceae bacterium
ATCACAACGCTTCACAGCGGCTGCGCGTGGCAATAGGGGATGCAGCCTATACTCCGTGGTCCTGCTCTTCGGCCTCGGCACGCTGGCGTCCTCGGCGCCGGGGACGCGGGCCAGCCTGCCGCCGGAGCAAATCGAGCAAGTCCTGGGGCGGATGGAGCGGCGTTTCGAGAAGCAGATACAGACGCTGGCGTCCTATCAGGCGCGCCGGAGCTACTCGGTCGAGCACACCATGCTCGATCAGCCGGGAAAGCTCGTGGTGGAAGAGCAGTATCGCGCGCCGCAGGAAAAGCAGTTTCGAGTCCTTGAACGCAGCGGCTCTGCTATGGTCCAAGAGAAAGTCTTTGCTCGCTTGCTGCAGGTGGAACAAGAGACCACGCAGGAAGCCGTCCGGCGAGACCTGGACCTGCATCGCCGGAACTATCGGTTCACGTATGAAGGGCATGATGCGGCGGCCGGCGCTTACGTGTTTGCCGCCGAGCCGCGCGGGTCCAACCCGTATCGGCTGCGCGGGAAAATCTGGATCAACGAGCAGGACTTCGCCGTGCAGCGCGTCGAGGGAGAACCGGTCCGCCGCCACTCGGTGTTTGTCCGGCAGACTCATTTCGTGCATGAGTTCGCGCGCTTCGGCGAATTCTGGTTTCCGGTCCGGCACCAGAGCGAGACCGACCTGTTTCTCGTGGGCCGGGCTATTTTACGGATCGCCTACTTCGACTATCATTGGGAGGTAGCGAAGGGGGAAGTAGCCAAAGGGCCAGCCGCCCAGGAGGTGCAGCCGTGACTCCCATCACTCCCATCACTCCCATCACACCAATGACTCCGAGGACTGCGGCAAGCTTCGCGCCCTCTCCTCGCGATCTACCCGGTTTCCAGCACGCCGCCCGCTGTCAGGAAAGTCTGCTGGCGGGCTGGGAGAAACGGTGTCTGGCGTGGCTGGCGCAGCGGATGCCCCCCTGGGTCCATCCGGACCACTTGACCTTGCTGGGATTCGTGGCCATGTTTTTGGCCGGCGCATGCTATGCGCTCGCAGCGTGGTGGCCGCCGTTGCTGCTGCTCGTGAACGTCTGGCTGGCGGTCAACTGGTTCGGCGACAGCCTCGACGGGACGCTGGCGCGCTTCCGCAACCGCCAGAGGCCTCGCTACGGATTTTACGTGGACCACATGGTGGACTCCTTCGGCGCGCTGTTCCTTCTGAGCGGCCTGGCGCTTTCCGGCTATATGTCCGGAGGGGTGGCCTTCGCGCTGCTGGTCGCTTTCCTCTTGCTCTCGATCAACACCTATCTGGCTACGTATACTTTGGGAACATTCCAACTGTCGTTCTGCAAAATGAGTCCGACGGAGGCGCGGATTTTTTTGGCGCTCGGCAACGCCTACGCCTGGACCAATCCGTCGGTGACCGTCCTGGGCGCGGAGCATCGGTTTTTCGATGTCGCCGGAGCTGCCGGAGTCGTGTGCATGGCGGCCGTGCTGATTGCCTCGGTGGCGCGTAATACGCGCACGCTCTACGGCCTGGAGAAAATCTGATGCGCTGGCTCAAATTCAACGCCGTCGGCGCGCTGGGCATGGCCGTGCAGCTCGGGACGTTGGCTTTCCTGGTCCATGTGGCCGGGCTGCACTATCTGCCCGCAACCGCGCTGGCGGTCGAGGCGGCGGTGATCCACAACTTCGCGTGGCATCTCCGCTGGACTTGGGCCGACCGCGCGGGTGTCGCCCCGGGTTGGGGGACGCTTCTCCTGCGCTTCAACCTCACGACCGGCGCGGTTTCGATCGCCGGAAATCTCGTTGCGATGAGCGTCTTCGCGGGAGCGATGGGCCTCAATCCGGTCCTAGCGAACCTGGTGTCCATTGGCCTCTGCTCGCTTGCCAATTTCCTGGTCTGTGATCACTGGGTTTTCCTGGGGTCTTCTTTGGCCCAACCGGTTTCTTCGAGTCGCCAGCGGAAGACCTTCTTCCGAGGATCGTTGTGAACCTATCCGACCCGCCTCGCCCTGCTTCGCTTCGAGAAAGGCTGGCAGAGCTTTCTCTGCTGCGGAGACTGCACGACGATCCGGTCTACCGTGGCCGCTTCCGTATTGCCGTCGCTTCGGGTCTTATCGCCATCGTACTGCTGTCTTTCTGGATTGCGCGAACTATCGAGCGCCGGGAGATGCAGCGCGTGTTGAACGAACTGGCGGCGTTCCACGATCCGGCGCTCGAGATCATGTTCCCGCAAGTGGTGGGCGACACCCCCGGCCATCGAGAACTGCTGGAATCGGGCGTGCGCCTGCGGTACTGGATCATCCGGCCGGCGGCGAGCGACCCTGCGCGGATGGAGGTGCGCGTCACCGACGCCGGACGGCGGCTGTTCGCGCCGGTCGGAGGGCAGATTCTGGCGACGTTCGTGGCCGGGTCTCGCGAAGTCACCCGGGTGCTCGGGATCGAAGGAGGCGATCAGTCGCGCCGCGTCCGCTTTCGCTACCGCTGGACGGAAATCCATCCAGGAATCGCCGTCCTGGGCGGCACTGCGCCCGCGAGCGGCCTGGAGTACGAGGGCGAGGCCCTGTTATCTTATGAGAACGAACAGTGGCGTGTCGTCCACTGGACCACGCCTCTCGAAGACGCCATCGCCCGCTTCCGCGACTTGGCAACTCCCGGTGCCAGGGGACCCTAACCCGTCAGAGCCGGAACCAAAGAAGGTGTTAGGTGCCAGGTGTTAGGTGTTAGGTCTCACACAAGCCGTTGCTCGAACCACCACAGGACAGATTCCGGATTGCGGATTCCGAAACTATGCTCTCGGAGGCGGGACGATCCCTTCTTGCATGCGGCGAGGAATGTCGTCTTAATACAACCAACGGGATGTATACTGCTCCTACCGGGAGGCCATCAGGCACATTTCGGATATTTCAGATAGCCCGCGATGGCCGTGAGATTCCTGTTGCGGGAGGCGGAGATGAAGAAGACAGCCGTGACATTATTGGTGGGCATGCTATGTGCCGCGGGGGGATGGGGCCAGCAGGTGGATGTGGCCGCCAAACTGGGTTATCCGCAGATGATTTTGCATAACGGCAAGATCGTCACGATGAACGATGCTTCTTTCACTTCGAACGTGGGAACCATCGTACAGGCCATGGCGATCCGTGACGGGAAGATTTTGGCGGCCGGAACGAATGCGGAGATTCGGGCGTTGGCAGGACCGCAGACCAGGCAATTGGACTTGAAAGGGCGAACCGTCCTGCCGAGCTTCATTATGACGCACGAACACCCCACCGACTGGGTCTTCATCGAACCGCGCGCCTTCCGCCACATCCTCCCCAATGATGACGTGATCATCTCGCGGTGGATGCCGAACCTGCCTCCCCGGCAACAGCTGGCTGCGTTTGACGGCGTGCTGCGGGACGCCGTGGCCCAAGCGAAGCCGGGGCAATGGATTCGTGTGATTTTCAACTGGGGGCCCGACTATGAGTGGGCTCAAGAAATGGAATCTCTTTTCGAAAGGAGCATTACCAGAGCGTACTTAGACCAATTGGCTCCAAACAACCCAGTCACGGTGAAGGATGGATTCATCAATTCGATCGTGAACGCGAAGGCCATTGAAGAGTACCGAACGGTGCGGGAGGATATGGATTTCTATACCACGGGGCGCCGGGGAGTGGAGATGGATGCGGCGCGCAGCCTTCGCGCCGAGCGAGCCGGTTACCTGGGCCGCCCGGTAGATCCGGATGCGTTGCTCCGGGGAAAAGTGCCCCTTCTGGCTGATTTGCTGGGAGCGGAAATGGAATTATGGGCCAGTTACGGGGTCACGACCTTTGGTTCCGGGCCTTACTCATTCGCGAACTTGCAAGCCCTCGACCTCCTCGACAAGCAGGGCCGCATGCCGGGCCGGTTTGGCTGGAGCTATCAGGGGCCCAAGTGGGACATCGAGACCTTGCGAGTGTTGGCGGGAATCCAGGGGCACGGGACAGATCATCTCTGGATGATTGGAGCTTTTAGCGGCTCGGGAAGCGGTTGCATGACGGTGCCGATGCGCCAGGACTGGCTCGAGCAAATGAAGCAGCAAAATCCGTCCTATACCGGAGACACTCGCTGCACCTTCGCGCCGGGCACCGAAAGCCGGGAGATTAATGAGCGCATCGTCGAAAGCGGTTTGCGGCTGGCCGCCATCCATACGGGCGGGGATAAGGACATTGACTACTTTCTTGATTCCATCGAAGAAGGCAGCCAGAAGGCTGGCCTGTCCTTGGAGCAAATCCGGGCTAAGCGGCATGCCTTCGACCATTCTGCGGGAGCGCCGCGACCGGCCCAAATCCCTCGCATCAAGAACTTGGGCATGATGGTGAGCATGCTCAACACGATCCTGTGGGAGACGCACCGGGGAGCTTCCGAGATCGCCAGGCAATACGGGATCGAGTACGCGAATTGGGTGGCGCCTCGCAAGAGCGTGACTGAAGCGGGCATTATGACCGGTTTCGAGATTGACCGGCCCCTTCCGCACAAGATGTTTTTCTTCATCACGAAAGGCATGAACCGCTACAACGACCGCGACCAACAGGTCTATGGACCAGGCGAGCGGACGGATCGGATTACGCAATTGAAAGCGCTGACCGTGTGGGCCGGGTACTACATGCTTCGGGAGAATCTCCTCGGCACGCTGGAGCCGGGTAAGTACGCCGACTTCATGGTGCTCGATCGAGACTACTTTGCGATTCCGGAGGCGGAAATTCCAAGGATCAACGTACTCATGACGGTCGTCGGAGGAAAACCGGTGCACCTGACTTCTTCTCTGGCCGCCGAATTCGGTATGCGCCCGGTAGGTCCCACGACTTGGGAGGAACCCATTCCACCGGGTTGGGAACCGAAGGGCTGGCAGTAAAGCTCTGCGTGTTCGGAAGACTTGGCCGCCCCTCCCCCGCGCTCGCAACCAGGGAATGAAGCCTCCTGGCCTGGGCTGGGAGTTACCAACCGGCCTGCGGGCGGGAACGGAGCGGCTTCTCCCATTTTTTTTGGAACCCTTTTGCCCGCCGGTTCGTCGTAAGAGTGTGGTATTGTGCTTAGTAGGATGTGTGTCTGTTGGCAGAGGAAGGCATAGTCGGGGCAGTCGCGCGAGACCAATGAGGAGCCGGAAGCAACGGCGGATTCTCGGAAATGGGAAGCCCAAGTAGCGGAGCAGGGGTTGCAGTTCAAATTCAGAATCGGACTTAGAGCATAGGGGATGAAGATGGGTAGCCAGAGACTGTGCGGTTGGGCGATCCTGCTGATGGTGGTGGGGCTGGCGGGGACCTCCTGCTCGCAGCAACAGCGGGGCCGCGGGGGAGAAGGGCGTGCCTCGGCGGACACGGCAAGGCCGATTGCCGTCCAGGTAGCGACGGCGAGCCGCCGGGAAATCCGCCGAACCGTGGAAACGGTGGGCTAGATCGGAAGAGCACACGTCTGAACTCCAGTCACGTGGCCA
>CAYWWM010000228.1:0-5411 GCA_964461735.1 uncultured Solibacteraceae bacterium
TTCAGTTCCTCAAGACTCTTGTCCATGCGGAAGGACACCTCCTGAGTGGTCTGATGACGAGCCTACCGTAGCACTGCCTTCCTGGAATTGCAAGGCCAGAAATGAGCGGGAAGAAAATCAGGCTCCCGCCAAGTCCCGGACGAGGACGAGCGCGTCCGCGACGGGGTCGGAATAATAACCGCGTCGCCGGGAGGCCACGCGGAATCCATGTCGCGCGTAGAAGAGCATGGCGGGTTGGTTGGTGTCCCGGACCTCCAGGAACACGCGGCGCGCACCTTGCTGAGCGGTTTCCCGGAGAGCTTCCCCGAGCAGGCGTGACGCTACACCTTGCCTGCGAGCCGGAGGCAGCACAGCCAGGTTCAGCACTTCGGCCTCATCGGCCACGACACGAAAACAGATGAAGCCGACAACGCAGCCGGAAAGCTCGGCGAGGCGGCACGCGCCGTGATGCGGGCTGTGGAGCATCGTCTCGTAGGCGTCACGCCTCCACGCAGCGGCCTCGGGCGAAGCCGCCGCGATGGCCAGGATGGAATCCAGGTCGGCCGGGCCGAAGGAGCGGATTTCCATCATTCCTTCCAAAACAACTCCGCGTCTGACGCCCGCACGTAGTTCGCGTCCGCAGCGAGGGCGCCAATTCCCTTCCCCTGGCGAAAGCGTGCGGCGCCCATGCGCGCCACAGCTCCGGCGAGGTGCGGCGAAACGCGGAGGAGTGAGTCCGCGCCCCAGCCGAATTCCTCAATCGCCGGCAGAAGGATGGCTTCGTCGGTAACGCAAAAACGGAGTCGCTCCGGGGCCAGCTCGGCACATTGAATCTGGCGCAGGAACGTATGAAGAGGGCAAACCATATCCGGGAGGATCGGGCGAAATTCGGTTCTCTCGGTTCTTTCGGTTCTTTCGGAACTCTCGTAATTCTCGACTGCGTATAATGCGCCGAAAATCTGGCCGCGGCGAGCGTCAAAGACCGGAGCAAGAGCAGTGACGAGTGATGCGTGACGCGTGATGAGCGATTCGGATGCCGGAGCTTCGTTCTCGTCACTCGTCACTTGACACTTGTCACTGTTTTTAGCGGCGAAGGCGAGTGCTTCGAGGGTCGAGACCGTGACGACCGACTTGCCGTGCGCCTCGGCAAAACCCTTGACGGCGGTGAGGCCGAGCCGGACTCCGGTAAACGCCCCCGGACCAGCGGTCACCGCGTAGCGATCCACATCCGCCGTCGTGAGGTTGTGACGAGCCAGGAGCCGCCGGATTTCTTCATGCAGCGCCACGCTGCGCCAGCCCGGCGGCAGCGCCACCACGTCGGGTTCTCCGCTTGCGCCGGCGGGAGGGGGGGCAGAGGCGTCCGCGGAGAAGAGCGCAATGCTCCCCGGTTCGAGGCAGGTATCTACGGCCAGTACGTCCATCGGCGAAATCCAATCGAATTCCAATATACTGGGGTTCCGGCGGTTGTGCTACCATTCCTCTTCGAAAAGGCAAACGCGAATCGGATGGCTTCCCAAACAAATCCCACTCGCCGGGCGCGCGTGCTGAGCGGTTTGCGCCCCACGGGCGATATTCACATCGGGCATCTGGCCGGTGCGCTTCGGAACTGGATCGAGCTCCAGAAGAAGTACGAGTGCTACTTCTTCATTGCCGACTGGCACGCCCTGACGACGCACTACGCCGACACCAGCGGCCTGCAGCGCGACATCGCCGGAAACGTCCTGGACTACCTGGCGGCGGGCATTGACCCCAACCAGGCCACGCTGTTCCTGCAATCGAGCGTGCCGGAGCACGCTGAGCTGCATCTGCTGCTGTCGCTCATCACGCCGCTCGGATGGCTCGAACGCGTGCCGTCTTACAAGGAACAGAAGGAGCAAATCCGCGACAAGGATTTGGGGACCTACGGATTCCTCGGCTACCCCGTGCTGCAATCGGCCGACATCCTGATGTACCGGGCCGATTACGTTCCGGTGGGCGAGGACCAGGTGGCGCACATCGAGCTGACGCGCGAAATCTGCCGGCGGTTCAACAATTTTTACGGCCCGGTCTTCCCCGAGCCGCAGCCGCTCTTGACCGAAACGCCGCGCGTCCCCGGCACCGACGGCCGCAAGATGAGCAAGAGCTACGGCAACGCCATCGCGCTGAGCGACCCCGAACCGGCCATCCGCGAGAAGGTCTCGAACATGATCACCGACCCGGCTCGCAAACGGCGCTCCGACCCCGGCAACCCGGACATCTGCCCCGTGTTCGCCTATCACAAACTGTTCTCGCCGAAGGAGACCGTCGAGATGGTCAACGTCGAGTGCCGCCGCGCCGGCATCGGCTGCGTCGAGGACAAGAAGCTGATGGCCGCAAACCTGCTCCAGGCCCTCGCGCCGATCCAGGAGCGCCGCCGCGAGCTGGAGAGCAAACCGAACACCGTGCGCGATGTCCTGGCGGACGGCGCGCGCAAGGCGAAGATCACGGCCGAGGAGACAATGGACCAGGTGCGGGCGGCCATGAACCTCAAGCCGGGCGTGCCGCAAAAAGAAACCGTGGAGTGATCGCGGTCGCGTCTAATGGAGTTCGTCAGGGCACGGCTTCAGCCGTGCCGTAACTGGCGTCGAATCAATTCGGCTTTAGCCGCTGAGGTTGGTTTTGCGAAGCCCACTGGCACAGAACGAAAGACTTCCCTCAGGCGCTGAAGCGCCACGCAACAGTGCTCTATCGGCACGACTAAAGTCGTGCCCTGACGAAGGAAATTGTCGAATGGTTTCCATCGCAAACCTCCATCGGCAGCAATCTCGTATTTGGGTGTATTTCTTTGCGCTCTTAGTCGTGGTCGCGCTGCCGAACCTGGCGCGCGCGCAGACTATTCAATGGATTCGCCAGTTCGGGACGGCAACCCTCGATTCTGCGCGGCATGTGGATGTGGACTCAACAGGGGTCTATGTCGTGGGGTATACAAACGGTGCACTGCCGGGACAGGCCAGCGCCGGAGTTGTAGGATTTAACTTTGACGCCTTTGTTCGCAAGTACGATACCAATGGCACCGAACTGTGGACCCGCGAGTTCGGCTCCGCGGATAACGATGACGCGCGGGGAGCGGCTGTGGACGCCACTGGTGTCTACGTTGTAGGTTCTACAGGCCGTGCGTTGCCGGGACAGACCAGCGCGGGGGGTCTTGATGCCTTTGTGCGAAAGTACGACGTCAATGGCACGGAGTTGTGGACTCGCCAGTTCGGCTCCGCAGGCTTGGATGCCGGGTACGGGGTGGCCGTGGATGCCACCGGCGCTTACATCGTGGGGCATACAAACGGCACCCTGCCGGGACAGACGAGAGTCGGAGGCTACGACGCCTTTGTTCGCAAGTACGATACCAATGGCACCGAACTGTGGACCCGTCAATTCGGCACCGTAGAAAACGAGGAGGCGTTGGGAGTGGCTGTAGGTGCCACCGCCAGTTCGGAAGCTCCGTAGGTGGCTCCAATCAGGCGTTGGGAGTAGCCGTGGACACCACCGGCGTCTACTTGGCAGGGTTTGTAAGCGGGACCTTGCCGGGACAGACCAGCGCCGTCACTCCGACACTGGCTACCGGAGCACCTTCCATGGGGAACCGGACCGTCGTAACTCCTACGGTCACCATTGACGGGATTCCCGGAGAGATGCTGTTCTCCGGCGCAGCCACAGGCTTTGTGGGGCTGAATCAGGTCACGTTCAGGATTCCCGCGAGCACTCGCGCGGCTTCAGACATTCCAGTGGTGCTCAGTATTGGAGGAAGACAGAGCAACACGGTGACGATTGCGGTGGGGCCGTGACAGATGGGGAAACCTTCCTTTGCGCTGTCATCCCGATCCCGCCTTGGCGGGAGAGGGACCTGCACTTTAATCTCGAGCGACTTACTCGACAAGCAGGTCCCTCGTCGCAAGCTCCTCGGGATGACAGCGGGTTAAGGTATTGGTGAGATAGACGGAACGGTCAGCAGGAGCAACGGATGGATTCGCCCTCCAAGATTCCCCTGGAAACCTACGAGGGCCCGCCTGAAGCAGTATGAAAAGGACCGGCTCACCAAAGTGAAAACGGACTTTACTGATAGCCCTAGACGAGCAGAGGTCGTCGGAATGGCCGTCCCTATTCGGATGGAAGATTTCCGCTGGATATTGGCAGGGGATTCAGACGCCCGCAGAGTATTGCCCGAGCGCACTCCAAATGCGGAGGCCGTTGGGCGAGGCGCTCCACCCTCCTATTGTTTCGCCGCGGGGGATTCCTCAAATCTCCAGGATCACCGGGAAGATCAATGGCTGGCGGTCGGTGCGTTTTTTGATGAAGCGTTTGAGGTCGGCGCGGATTTTTTCTTTAATGAGGCCCCAGTCGGCGCGCTCCTCTCCGCTCGAACGTTCGAGCGTTTCGAGGAGAATCTCCCGGGCCTGCGCCATGACGCCGTCCTCGCCGTCGGCCGAGACGAAGCCGCGCGTGACGATCTCCGGCTGCGATTCGACCTTACCGGTATGGCGGTTGATGGCGATGATGGGGAGCACGATGCCGTCCTGGGAGATGTGTTTGCGGTCGCGGATAATCATTTCCTCGACCACTTCGTCCACCGCGCCCGAGTCAATGCAGACGCGCCCGACGTTGACCCGCCCGTTCTTGCGCGCGCCGTCGGCGTCGAATTCGAGCACGTCGCCGCTTTCCAGCAGGAAGATTCCTTCCACCTCTCGCAAGTGTTTTCCCAAGGCGGCGTGGCGGCAGAGCTGCCGGTACTCGCCGTGGACCGGGATGAAGTATTTCGGCCGGGCCAGGTTGAGCATCAGCATCAGCTCTTCCTGGCTGGCGTGGCCGGAGACGTGCACCGGAGCGCCGCCGCCGTCGTCGTAGACCACGTTCGCCCCGCGCTTGAAAAGGTGGTTGATCATGCGGTAAATCGCTTTTTCGTTGCCGGGGATAATCCGCGACGAGAGGATGACCGTGTCGCCCGGCTCGATGACGGCGTGGCGGTGGTCGTCCACGGCGGCGCGCGTCAGCGACGAGAGGGGCTCGCCCTGGCAGCCGGCGATCACGACCGCCGTGCGGTCCCGCGGCCCTGGCTTGATGTCCTGCGGACGCAGCAACTGCCCGTCGGGAATTTCGAGGTACTCGAGCCGGTGCGCGATCTCCGTGTTGCGGATCATGCTCCGTCCGATGAAGGCGATCCGGCGGTTGTGCTCGCACGCGAGATTCACCAGAAGCTGGATGCGGTGGATGGAGCTCGAAAAGCACGACGCGTAGACGCGCTGCTCCGAGCGCGCGAAGACTTCCTCGATCTTCTCCCTCACCGCGCGCTCGGACGGCGTGTAGCCGGGCCGCTCGGCGTTGGTGCTGTCGGAGAACAGGGCCAGCACGCCGCGCTTGCCGTACTCGGCGATGCCGTGGAGGTCGAACAGCTCGTTGTCGGTCGGCGTGGGGTCTATCTTGAA